>NZ_JCAKNE010000015.1:0-116812 GCF_059515965.1 Propioniciclava sp. LT432
CGAACGTCCCACACGAAAACCCGAGCGCCGCCACGGTCCACCGCGCCCCGTCGCCGTGGCTCACCGCCCACCGGACCACTGGCTCACCCCACAACGGAACACCGGCCCTCACCGAGCGCAATATGCACTCAAGCGCAAGTTGCGGGTGAGCGAACGGATGGCGTGCCGTCTGGTCGGGCTGAGCCGTTCCGCGTACCGGCGACCGCTCAAGGGCGACACGGTCACGGACCCGGATCGGGCGCTCAGGGAGTGGCTGCGCGCCTGGGCGAAGGACCATCCCCGCTACGGGTATCGGCGGGCGTATCACGACGCCCGCGCCGAGGGCTGGGTGGTGAACCACAAGAAGGTCCAACGCCTGTGGCGTGACGAGGGGCTCCGGGTCCCGCAGCGGCGTCGAGGCAAGCGCGTCGGATCTTCGACCATCGACACGCCGACGGCGGACGCGCCGAACGTGGTGTGGGCGGTGGACTTCCAGTTCGACGCCGACGAGCAGGGCAGACCGATCAAGATCTGCTCGATCGTCGACGAGCACACCCGGGAGTGCATCGGCGGACTCACCGAACGATCGATCACCGCGGACCGGCTCACCGCCCACCTCGAGGACCTCGTCGCCGCCCGGGGCGCCCCGGCGGTGCTCAGGTCGGACAACGGGCCGGAGTTCATCAGCGAGGCGATGGCCGACTGGGCCGGCACCCGCACCGGCCTGTCCTACATCCCTCCGGGCTCGCCGTGGCGCAACGGGTACGTCGAGTCGTTCAACAGCCGGATCCGCGACGAGTGCCTCAACATCAACAGCTTCTACTCGCTGCTGCACGCACAGGTCATCATCGGCGACTGGAAGGACGAGTACAACCACCACCGCCGGCACTCCTCGCTCGGCTACCTAACCCCAGCCGAGTACGCTCGGCAGTGCACCCATCAAATGGAAACCGACGACTCACAGAACGTCCGGACCGAATGAAGGGGGCGGCTCAGCCAGGCTTCAGAGCGCTGCCCGCTTGCCGGATCAACTCAATCGGGTCCGGTACGTGTTCCAACACGTGCCACATAGCCACAGCGTCGAAGCGGTGGTCGGGATTCATCTTCAGGAACTCAGATAGATCAGTCGGTCGCACGTCCACTTCGAGTTCCCTCGCGTGGGAGGCCGCCCACTCGCTGGGCTCCACGCCGATGGCGAGGTAGCCAGCGTCTTCGGACACCTTGCAGAACTCGCCCGTTCCCGCCCCCACTTCGAGCACTTCACCGTGCGGCGCATACAGTTGCATCCACTCCAGCCGAGTTTGGGCTTCCTTCAGCCACGTGGCACGTCGTGCGAGTCGCGAGCCCTGATACCGCTCCTCCCAGAGTCCGTCTCCGGTGACATCGCGACCGGGGGGCGGCCACACCGTCACCGTCCCGCACTCCAGACAACTCAAGACAGCAGGGGCCGTGGACGGTGTGCCGCTGCCCAAGTCGCTTCCGCAGCAGGCGCAGGCCGTTCCTGGGGGCACCACAGTGGGAATGGCCGCGGTCAGTTGCGGCGCGGGTCCTGCCGCGTCCATGGCCTCAGGTCGCACAGTACGGGACCGAGCCAGCCGCCGAGCAACTCGCTTCGCTCGACTGAGGAGCGTTCGGCCCACGTTCAACCTGCGCGGACGTGGTGCGCTAGGGCTCGGCTTGATCCACCTGTGCCACTTGGCGACCAACTTCTGCTGCGTCGCTTCGAAGTCAACCACGTCCCCGTAGCCACCCTTGGTCCTGTGAAGAACCTCTATCGGCTCGACCAAGACCCGCAGCCCTGCCTCCCTCGCCGCCAGACAAACGTCCACGTCATAGCCGTGAAAGCCGCCACAAGCGAGTGGGTCGAAGTCCAGCCTTTCCACTGCGGCAGGCGAGAGAATCAACATGAGGCCGTCCACGACGTCCACGTCCGCACGACGCGACCCGAACGCGACGAGCCCACGGCTCTCATAAACTAGGCCGTGGAGCGATCTGGCCTCCCACCACTCGGCCGATCGAAGCCCGGAGCCCCCGATGACACCCACGACGCCTGCACTGCGCAGTTGAACGGCTGCCAGAACCTTGGCGCGAAAGTTCGGGTCGATGACTTGGACGTCGTCATGCATCAACACGACGGCCTCCACGTCGGGAAGACCTCGCGCTCTGTTCAGGATTTTGTTGTAGATGGTGGCGATCCCGGATGTTCCTGACCGAGCGTCGATCACGTCGGAGGGCTTCAAAGCGGTCTCCAAGGAGGGTAGAACGACGCTGCGGTACCTGTCCCCGTCGCCCGAAAAGCAGATCCCTATCAGAATCACTGTCCACCTCCATAGAACCCGACGTACCAGTCTGTGAACCGCCGCAATCCCTCGCGCAACGGTGTCGAGGGCTCGAACCCGATGGCATCCTGCAGTTGGGTGGTTGACGCGTACGTCGCGGTGACGTCGCCGGGTTTCAGCGGCTCGAAAACCTTCTCGAACTCAACGGGGGCCCCAAGCGACTCACCGAGGCATTCCTCCAAGGTGGCGATGAAGCCCATCAACGGGTGCGGCCTGCTGTTTCCGATGTTGTAGACCGTGTGAGGAGCAGCCTCGGAGGGGAGATGATCCACCAATTTGAGAATCGCTTCAACCACATCGTCGACATAGGTGAAGTCCCTCGAGAGGTCGTTCTCAGTCTGACCGTTGTTGTAGACGTGGATGGGCTCGCCGGCGAAGTACTTGTCCACGAAGCTGAAGTAGGCCATGTCGGGGCGCCCGAACGGGCCGTAGACGGTGAAGAAGCGCATGCCGGTGGCACGAAGCCCGAAGAGATGACTGTACGTCTGCGCCAAGAGTTCGTCGGCCCTCTTGGTTGCCGCGTAAAGCGACACGGGCTGGTCCACCCGATCTGACTCCTCGAAGGGGGTCTTTGTGTTGGCCCCGTACACCGAACTGGACGAGGCATAGAGCAGGTGCGTCACCGGGTTGGCTCGGCAGGCCTCGAGAACGTTGAAGAAACCGACGACGTTGGATTGGATGTAACTTCGCGGGTTCTCCAGCGAGTAGCGAACGCCCGCTTGGGCGGCCAGGTGAATCACTCGGGAGGGGCGGAACTCGGCCCAGATCCTCGGCAACAGCGCTTCGTCCGCGAGATCGCCCTGCACGAAGCGGAACGCCGGCAGCTCGGTGAGCCTCTGCAGCCGGGCCAGCTTCAGCTCGACGTCGTAATACGCGTTGAGGTTGTCGACCCCGACCACGTGGTGTCCTCGTGACAGCAGTTCTCTGCTGACGTGATACCCGATGAAGCCGGCGCATCCGGTGACCAGAATGAGATCGTCAGCCAACGCCGGACCCGCGATGGCCGCTGCGACATCTTGTCCCGGCATCCCCGCAGCTCCGTCGGTCATCGGCTTCTCCTTCGTGGCGCGGGTCCGGCGTTCTGTCATCAGAGCCTCATGCCTTCGGCTGACCGGGCCAGTACGTTCTTCACGTCGTACGACACGTGGCCCGCGTCTCGACCGAACCGCCGTACGGCCGCGGCGTCCATCGCCTTGAACTGCCGATGCGCCACAGCCAGCACGACACCGTCGTAGGCGCCGGCGTCCGGCTCTGCGACCAACTCGATGCCGTAGTGCACCCGTGCCTCATCCGGGTCCGCCCACGGGTCGTGGACGTCCACCGTGATGCCGTACTCCTCCAGCTCCACGATGATGTCCACCACGCGGGTGTTCCGCAGGTCCGGAGTGTTCTCCTTGAACGTCAGGCCCAGGATCAACACACGCGCACCCTTGACCGGGATCCCCTCCTTCGTCATCCGCTTCACCAACTGCGACGCGACGTAGGCGCCCATCGAGTCATTCAACCGGCGCCCGGCCAAGATGATCTCCGGGTGGTAGCCCACCTGCTGCGCCTTGTGGGTCAGGTAGTACGGGTCCACGCCGATGCAGTGTCCCCCCACCAGACCGGGCCGGAACGGCAGGAAGTTCCACTTCGTGCCAGCGGCGACCAAGACGTCCTCGGTGTCGATGCCCAGCCGGTTGAACAGGATTGCGAGCTCGTTGATCAGCGCGATGTTCACGTCGCGCTGGGTGTTCTCGATCACCTTCGCCGCCTCGGCGACCCTGATCGACGGCGCCAGGTGCGTGCCGGCGGTGATGATGCGGCGGTACAGCGCGTCGACGAACGCAGCCACCTCGGGCGTCGACCCCGAGGTCACCTTCACGATCGAGTTGACGCGGTGCTCCTTGTCGCCCGGGTTGATCCGCTCGGGGCTGTAGCCGACGAAGAAGTCCTGGTTGAAGCGCAGGCCGGAGACGCGTTCGAGCACCGGCACACACTCCTCCTCGGTGGCGCCCGGGTAGACGGTCGACTCGTAGATCACCACGTCGCCGGGCTTGAGCACCTTCGCGATCGTGTCGGTGGCCGACAGCACCGGGGAGAGGTCCGGCTGCTTGTGCTCGTTCACCGGGGTGGGGGTGGTCACGATGAAGACCGTGCAGTCCGCGATGTCCTGCGGGTCGGCGGTGAACGTGAGGTGCGCGGCCTCGGCAAGCTCGGCGTCCGACACCTCCAAGGTGCGGTCGTGACCGCCCTGCAACTCAGCGACGCGCGAGCCCTTGATGTCGAACCCCACCACGGGGAACTGCTTCGCGAACTCGGCCGCCAGCGGCAGCCCCACATACCCGAGCCCCACCACGGCGATCCGGACGTCGTCCACCTGCTGCATCGTTCCCCTCATCCTCGCTTCACCAACGCCCCGGCACGCCCACCACGACGACGGCCTCGGGCACGTCCTTCGTCACCACGGCGCCCGCTCCCACCACGACGCGCTCCCCCAACGTCAGGTTCTGCAGCACCGTCGCGGCAGCACCCACCAAAGTTTCGGCCCCGACGACCACCTCGCCGGAGATCACCGCGGCCGGGTTGATCGAGACGAAGTCCCGCAGATCGGCGTCGTGCCCGATCGTCGCGTTCGGGTTCACGTGCACGTGGCGTCCGAGCCGCACGTTGTTCGAGACAGCAGCCCCCGCGCACACCACGACGCCCTCGTCCAGCACCACCTGGGCACCGAAGGTCGCCGACGGGTGGATCGCGGTGAACGCGCGCAGTCCTGCGGCGTCCATCTCTGCGACCAGGCGGCGCCGGACGCCGGGGCTGCCGATCCCCATCACGTAGGCAACGGAACCGGGCTCGGTGGCCAACCACTCGGCACGCGTACCCAAGAAGGCCACATCCCGCGCCGCGAGCCGCTCGCGATTGAGCTCCGAGATCCCGTCGTCCACCACGCCCAGCACGGTCAGGTCGGCGCCGGCGGCGACCATGGCGTCCAGCACGTCGAGGCACTCGCGCCCGAACCCGGACGCGCCGACCACGACCACCGGCTCGGTCATCGGGCCGGCCCTTGGAACTCGGCCATCGTCACGTGACCTTCGGCGCTGATCCCCCGCCGCAGCAACACCACGGCGACAGTCTCCCAGAGGATCCGCAGGTCGAGGGCGAAGGACCGGTGGTCGACGTACTCGACATCCAGGGAGAGCTTGTCGTCCCAGTCGAGGCCGTTGCGACCGCGCACCTGAGCCAGGCCCGTCACGCCCGGGCGAACCTCGTGCCGGCGTGCCTGCTCGGCGGTGTAACGCTCGAGGTACTGCACCAGCAACGGCCGCGGCCCGACGAGGGACATGTCGCCCTTCACCACATTCCACAGGGTCGGGAGCTCGTCGAGGCTCGTCGCCCGCAGGAACTCCCCCAGCGGGGTCAGGCGGTCGGCGTCCGACACCCGCTCGTCGTCGGGCAGCAGCATGGTGCGGAACTTCACCAACTCGAACACCCGGCCGTCCTTGCCCGGGCGCGGTTGCCTGAACAGCACGGGACGACCGTGGACGGCCAGCACCACGCCCGCCAGCACGGCCTGAAGGGGCAACGAGGCGACGAGCCCGACCGATCCCCCCACGAGGTCCAGCACGCGCTTGAGGCGGTCGTACGGCCTACGCATGGAGCCCCACACCGGGCTCGACGGGCTCGACCGACCGGCTGAGGAAGGGAGCCAGGGCCGCATCGATCCGGCCCATCTCCGCGTCCGTCAGCACCGATCCGCTCGGAAGGGACAGGCCCGTCTCGAAGAGCCGTTGGCTGGTGCCGTTGACGAACGTCCGTGCTCCGGCGAACACCGGCTGGAGGTGCATGGGCTTCCACAGGGGGCGGGCCTCGATGTCGGCCTCGGCCAGCGCCAGGCGCATATCCTCCGCCGAGAAGCCGGCTGCGTTCGGGTCGACGAGGATCGAGGAGAGCCAGTGGTTGTCCCCTTCCGAGGGCTCCCCGAACAAGGTGACGCCCGGGACGCCGGCGAACAGCATCCTGTAATGGTCGCGTAGGGCGCGGCGACGCTCCATCATGGCGTCGAGGCGCGCGAGCTGAGCTCGTCCGAGTGCCGCCAGCAGGTTCGACAGCCGGTAGTTGTAGCCGATCTCGGTGTGCTCGTAATGCACCACGGTCTGCCGCGCCTGGGTGGCGAGGTGGCGCACGCGAGCCGCGAACGCCGCATCGTCGGTCAGGAGGGCTCCCCCACCCGAGGTCGTCATGATCTTGTTGCCGTTGAACGACACGGCCGCCGCGACGCCGTGGGACGCCGAGGGTCGTCCGTCGCGCATCGCACCCAACGACTCGGCGGCGTCCGACAGCACCGGGACGCCGTGGGCGTCCGCCACCGCCGCGATGCGGGGATGGTCGGCCACCTTGCCCAGCAGGTCCACCGGCACCACGGCACCCAGACGTCGCCCCTCGGACGCCAGCGCGTCCAACGCCTGGGCCAACAAGTCGGGATCCATGTTGCCGGACTCGTCGCAGTCGACGAACACCGGCTCGGCGCCGGTATAGGTGATGGCATTCGCCGTGGCGGCGAAGGTCATCGTGGCTGTGACGACGACGTCACCGGGCCGCACCCCGAGCACGAGCAGGCCCAGGTGAAGGGCCGCCGTGCCGGACGACAACGCCACGGCGTGCGCGCGCCCACACCGGGCCGCCAGTTCAGCCTCGAAGGCGTCGACCTCAGGCCCCAGGGGGGCGATCCAATTCGAGCGGAAAGCCCGCACGAGGGCGTCCTCCTCGGCCTGCCCGACGTCGGGGGACGACAGGTAGATGCGGGCTGGTCGACTCAAAGCGCTCGCCTCGGCTGGTGGACGATCTCGAGTTCGCCCCAGCAGTCCGCCGCCAGGATCTCGCCGGGGGAGATCGCCGGGACGGACACCTGCGAGATGAGGGGGTGGCCGGATGCGGCGTGCTCCTCCCCTTGGCTGAAGAGGACCTCGTGGAGCTTCTCGCCGTGGCGAAGTCCGGTGAAGACGATCTCGATGTCGCCCCGATCGGCCTCGTCGAGGAGTCGCTTCGCCACGTCGAGAATCTTGACAGGCTCCCCCATGTCCAACACAAGCGCGTCGCCCGGTTGGCCGATCGCGCCGGCCTGGAGAACGAGCTCACACGCCTCCGGGATCGTCATGAAGTACCGCGTCACATCGGGGTGCGTGACGGTCAGGGGTCCACCGCGCGCGATCTGGGCACGGAAGGCATCGAGGACCGAGCCTCGCGACCCCAAGACGTTCCCGAAGCGCACCGACAGGTACGGACGCCCCGTCTCCTCCGCGAAGTGGGCCGTGAGTCGCTCCGCGATCCGCTTGGTCTGACCCAGCACGGCCGTGGCGTCCGCGGCCTTGTCGGTCGAGATGTTGACGAAGCGCTCGACATCCACGACATGGGCGGCGTTGAGGACGTTGAGCGTACCCAGCACGTTCGTCTTCCACCCCTCGTCGGGGTATTGCTCCAGCATTGGGAGGTGCTTCAGCGCCGCGGCGTGGAACACGACTTGGGGGCGGTGCCGACGGAAGACCTTCAACAGGGCCTCCGCGTCGCGGATGTCGCACAGCACCATGTCGTCGGAGTCCAGCAGTCCCTGTCCGTAGATGGACAACTGGACGGCGTGCAGGGCGGATTCGTCGCGGTCGAGCAGCAGCAGCTTGGCCGGCCCCATGTTCTTGAGTTGGCGAGCGAGTTCGGAGCCGATGGAACCACCCGCGCCCGTGACGAGGACGACCTTGCCGGACACGTAACCGCTGATCTCGGACAGGTCGGTGTGGATCTGTCGCCGGCCCAGGAGATCCGCCACGTTGAACTGACGAAGCTTGTCCAGTTCGACACGCCCGTCGATCATCTCGCGCACGGGGGGCACGACGACCAGCTTCAACCCGAGGGCCTTGCATCGAGCATCGAGGTCGGCCAAGAACTGCGGCGACGCGGAGGTCACGGCCAGGATCACTGACTCGGCCTCGGTGTCGGACGCGATGCGCTCCAGCCGGTCTCCCTTGCCCAGCACGCGGTAGCTGCGAACCCGCAGGAAGCGCTTCCCCGGATCGTCATCCAGGTAGCCGATGATCGAATAGGGCGGCTCCTCGGCGGTGTCCACCAGCTTGGCGACCTGCGACCCGGCTTCACCTGCCCCATAGATCAGCGCACGGGTGGCCTGGCCCTTGGCCCTGCGCAGGTCGTCGCTGTAGAAGGCCCGGAACAGGACCCGACCCGTCACCATGCCGATCAGGGCGATCGCGGGGACGGTCACGGCAACCGCTCGCGAAAAGTCGTGGTTGAGCAGGAAGGCCGCGGCACCTGCCACGAGCGCCGCCGCCACGACGACGACCCCGAGCAGGCTCACCTCGCCGTAGCTGCCGAGCCGGGAGCGCCCGAGGTACAGGTGGGCCAGGAGACCGAAGGTGGCTTGGCAAACCATGGCAACGGCGACGTACTGCAGGTTCTGGACCCACCGCTCGGGAGACAGGGAGAGGTCGAAGCGGAGCAGGACGAGCAGCGCCAGAGCAACGAGCCACATGGCGAGGTCCCAAGCGACCACACCCGTCCTGCGCACAGCGATCTTGAACAACACGCGGTGTTCCCCTCTGGCCGGCGATCATCTCTGCTCTAAGAAGATCCCCCTCAGGATAAGGCCCAACTCACGCTGAGCAAAACGACGTTGTAGAACACGGACGGCCGGCATCACCACTTGTCAGACTGTGTTGCCTTGTCCCAATCAGGCTGTTCCAGGAGGGGAGAACGTCCCCGGGGGGACGCGTTCCCTCCCCTCCAACCGACGGGTTCCGGGCATGGAAAAACCCCCTCCGGGTGGTGCCGGAGGGGGTTTTCGTAGCCCCGACGGGATTCGAACCCGCGCTACCGCCTTGAGAGGGCGGCGTGCTAGGCCGCTACACAACGGGGCCAGCACTGGCGCCTTTCAGCGCCTCGGAAAACATTACCAGAGGGTGGTGCCCACTGGAAAATTGCCTTCCAGCAGGGGTACTAGGACTCGAACCTAGACTAACGGAACCAGAATCCGGCGGGCTGCCAATTACCCCATACCCCTATGGCTCCTCGGGTCTCGGCTGGTTGGCCCCAGCCTCCTCCGTGGAAACGCTGGCCCGAAGGCCAGCGAGAGAACACCTTACCCGAGGCGGGCGTCCGGCTCAAACTGAGCGTCCCCGGTGCCGCTTCCGGGCCGTGTCGAGCGTCGGGGTGGTGGTCTCCGGACGGTATCCACGAGCCAGCAGCCACACGATCAGGGTGAAGAACGCGAAGCGGCCGACGTCCCAGGCTGCGGCCGCCCACGTGACCTCGGTGATCGCCTTGACCTCCGCCATCGAACTGGTCAGGGCCGCCAGACCGAAGGCGCTCACGTTGTTGGCGACGTGAGCGGCGATGGCCGCCTCAAGGCCCCCGGTCCGGACGACGAGCCAGCCGGCCAGCACCCCGAAGGCGAACCGGTCCGCCACGATGGCGGCGTTGGTCGAGGCGTGGAACACGGTGAAGACCGCCGCCGAGATGACGATCCCGAACCAGGGCGACGACACCAGCGACCCGAGCGACTGCATCAGGTAACCGCGGAAGAAGTACTCCTCGGCCGCCGCCTGCAGGGGCGTGGTGACGAGCATCACGAGGATGAACCACAACGCGCCGGCCTGCGGCGTGAGGGCCCAGTTCGGTCCGCCGGGGGACGCCATACCCTGCACCAGCAGCACGAGCCACAGGGACACGAACCCGACGGCCAAGGTGATCCAGAACCAGCGCCAGCGGATGCGGCCCAGCACGGACGAGAGGTGGCCCGGACGCACGCGGTGCACGAACAACACGAGCCCGAAGGAGATCGGGATCAACATGGCCAGCCCGAGGTGCCCCACCGCGAGCCCGAAGGGGACCTCGTACGCGACGAGCATCCGATAGGTGTCGGTGAATTCACCGGGGCGTCCGACGGCCAACCAGTAGAGCAGGGCAAGACCCTGGGACACCACCGGAGTGGCCACCATGAAGCTGAGGACGCCCAGCAGGACGCCCATCAGGGACACTGCGGGCGACGCCTTGGGCGTCCGCAGCACGTGCGGGTAGTCGATGCCCGCCGGAACCGGCTCGGTCGCGAGGTTGGCCAACCCCCTCAGGGCGATCATTCCGCGGCGACGACCGGGTTGCTGAGGGTCCCGATGCCCTCGATCTCGACGTTGACCACGTCGCCGGGCTCGATGCGCCCCACGCCCTCGGGGGTGCCGGTCAGGATGACGTCGCCGGGCAGCAGCGTGGTGAAGGACGACACGAACGACACCAGCTCCGCGATGCCGTGGACGAGGTTGGCCGTGGTCGAGTTCTGCCGCTCGACGGTCTCGCCATCACGGGTGACCGTGACGCGCAACGCGAGGTCGGACGCCTCCTCGAGGCTCAGGTGCGTGACGATCCACGGACCGAGCGGGCAGAAGGTGTCGAAGCCCTTGGCCCGACCCCACTGACCGTCCTTCTTCTGCAGGTCGCGGGCGCTCACGTCGTTGGCTGCGGCGTAGCCGAAGATGACCTCAGGGACGCGGTCCACCGGCACGTCCTTGCAGATGCGACCGATGACGATGGCCAACTCGCCCTCGTGGTCGACCGCTTGGGTCTGCCTCGGATAGATGATGGGCTCACCCGAACCGATCACGGACGTGTTCGGCTTCAGGAACGTCATCGGCTCGGCCGGAACCTCGTTGCCGAACTCGGCCGCGTGGGCGGCGTAGTTCCGGCCGATCGCCACGATCTTGCTGCGCGGGATGACCGGCGCGACGAGGCGCACGTCACCCAGCGACAGTCGCTCGCCGGTGTACTGGACGGCCGTCACCAACGGGTCCCCGTTCAGCACCTGAATGGAGTCGGGGTGTCCGCCGTGGTCCTCGGCGAGTTCGACGGTTCCGTAGGCGATGGTGTCGTCATGGACGAATCGGGCGATGCGCATGGGATGAGGTTACCGACCGCCGCGTCAGTTCTTGGCGACGATCCCGCCACCCTTCGCGAGCCGGCGGTTGCGCTGCCACGTGTCGAACCCGTTGGGGTACCGCACCTTGAGGCCACCCAGGGTGATCCGCCCGCGCACGACCACGAGCGGGAACCGCCCGGTGGGCCGCTGGGGCACCGTGCTCCGGAGCCCACCCAGGCCCTTCGTGATGTGCTCCACGTCCGCCCCCCACCCCTCCGGGAGGACCAGCACGACGTCACCGGCCCCGCCGATCAGATGGATGTCGATGACGTCGTGGCTGACCCGGGCATCCACGAAGTTGAGCTTCACGTTGGACGCCACCGGGTTCAACTCCAGGAACGGCGGCACGAGCCAGGGCCCCGCGCGGACGATGTCCTCCCAGCGGGCGGTCAGGACGAGCGGGTTCTGCCATGTCTCGCCCGGTTCGGAAACCGGCGCGAAGCCCACCGGGACGGAATTCAGGGTCAGGTGCAGACGTTCCGGCCCCACGAGGTCGGCCAGCAGTGGAACGAGGTCCCCGCGCGTCTTGGCCGCGAGGGCACCGCTGATGCGCTCGTCCAGCTCCGCCAACGTGAGGCGTCCGTCACCCGCTGCCTCACGCAGGGTCTCGACGGCCTTGTCGCGCTCGGCATGGCCGATACGGATCGAGTCCTGCTCCGTCATGGCGCCACCCTACCCAGCAGCCGAACCGCTCACCGGGCGATCAGGCCCCACTGGTAGGCGTCGTGCAGGGCCTCCCACGATGCCTCCACCACGTTCGTCCCCACACCCACGGTCGTCCACTGACGCTGGCCGTCGCTGGTGTCGATCAGGACGCGCGTGATGGCGTCCGTACCGTGCGCCGACTCCAGGATCCGGACGCGGTAGTCGACGAGCTCGAACGTATCCACCTGCGGGTGGCTGGGCGTCAGCGCACTGCGCAGCGCCTTGTCGAGGGCGTTCAGGGGGCCGAAGCCCTCGCCGACGCGGGAGACGGTCTCACCGTCCACGCGGACCTTCACCGTCGCCTCGGAGTCACCCTCGTCGGTCACCTCGTCGGACGTGAGGGCGCGCCACTTGAGCACCTCGAACTGCTTGTCCAACTGGCCGGTCTCGTCCCGGACCAACAGCTCGAAGGAGGCGTCCGCCGACTCGTACGAGTAGCCGGCCATCTCGCGCTCCTTGACGACCTCGGTGATCTTGGCGGCCAAGTCCCGGTCGGAAAGGTCGAAGCCCAGCTCGTCCCCCTTCATCTGGATGTTGGCGCGACCGGCCATGTCCGAGACGAGCATGCGCATGTCGTTGCCCACCAGCCTGGGGTCGGTGTGCTGGTAGAGGTTGGCGTCCACCTTGATCGCGGACGCGTGGAGCCCGGCCTTGTGCGCGAACGCCGACTGGCCGACGTAGGGCTGGCGTGCGTTCGGCGGCACGTGGGTGATGGCGGCGACCGCCTGGCTGACGGACGTCGCCCGCGCCAGGTTCTCCGGCGGCATGACCGACCACCCGTACTTGAGCTGCAGGTTGGCCGCGACGGTGATCAGGTCGGCGTTGCCCGTGCGCTCGCCGTGCCCGTTCATGGTGCCCTGGACGTGCATCGCCCCCGCGTCCACCGCGGCCAGCGTGTTGGCCACCGCGCAGCCGGTGTCGTTGTGGCAGTGGATGCCCAGGTCGACACCGACGGCGCCCGCGGCCGAGACGACCTCCCCCATCCACGCGGGCAGCATTCCACCGTTCGTGTCGCACAGGACGACGACCTCGGCTCCGGCGTCGGCCGCGGTCTTGACGACCTCGAGTGCGTAGGAGGGGTTGGCGCGATAGCCGTCGAAGAAGTGCTCGCAGTCGAGGAACACGCGCCGGCCCTCGTTGACGAGGAACGTCACGGTGTCGGTGATCATGGCCAGGTTCTCGGCCAGGTCGGTCTTCAGCGCGCGGTGCACGTGCTCGTCGTGGCTCTTCGCCACGAGGCAGATGTACTCCGTCTGGGCGTCGAGGAGCGCCCGGGTCAGGGGGTCGTCCGCCGCCTTGCCCCCCACGCGGCGGGTCGAGCCGAAGGCCGTCAGCTTGGCGTTCTGCAGTTGCAGCTGGCCGGACGCCGCCGCCGCGAAGAACGCCGTGTCATTCGGGTTCGCGCCCGGCCATCCACCCTCGATGAAGCCCACGCCCAGCTCGTCCAGGAGCCGCGCGATGCGCAGCTTGTCCTGCACCGTCAGGCGCAGCCCCTCCTGCTGCGCACCGTCGCGCAGCGTGGTGTCGTACAGGTGAAGGACATCGGGGGCGCCGGGGTTCGTCGTCATGGGCGGGCCTTTGCAGTCGAAGAACTGGGTGGGTAGTCGCGAGTATCGCCGCGATCGCGGGGCCGGCACACGAGGTCTCGCCGGGCGAGACTCGCCGCGGGGGCCCACCGCCACCGGAGGCTGTTCGCGTTGTCGTACACGGCGCACAGGCCCCGTCAGGGACGCCGTGCGTCGCTATGCTGACGGGGTAGCTGCCTGAGGGGGATCCGATGCCTGACCTAGCTGACCGCATCAGCCGCGCGGCCGTCGCCGCCTTGGACCTGGCGCCGTTCGACGACCGCTTCGCCCGGCTGTCCCGTCAGGTGCTCGCCGGCGGAGCCACCCGCTTCCAGCGCGTCATCGCGGACGACCAGGCGATCCACTTCGTCATCCCCGTGGGCCTCGCCGGGCAGCGCATCGACTACGGGGCACTCGTCCTGCAGGATCGGCAGGTCGGCGTCCTCTGGCGCGACGCCAAGGGCCTCGACCACTCCGTCGTCCTCCCTCGCAAGGGTGCCACGGCCATGTTCTCGCCGCTGGTCCTCGCGGACGAGCAGTGGACGCGCTTCGACGTGGTGGGCTCGAGCGAGCAGGTCGCCTTCCTCGTTCCCCCGACCCAGGACCCGGTGCTGCGCAGCACCCTCATCGACTTCTTCGGGGCGCGCCCCGGCCAAAGGCCCACCGAGTTCGTCCCGGAACCGGACCCCGAGCCCGCCCCGGTCGTCCGCTTCCCCGATGCCGAGCCGGGGCCCGGGTCCAACGACGAGACCATGGTGATGCCCGCGGCTCCCGCCGAACCGGCCCTCGAGCCAACCCCGACCCCCGAGGGGGCACCGCTCACGCCCCAGGCCCGTTTCGCCCTCACCGATGCGGAGCTGAATCAGCTGGCGCCGACGACACCCTTGGAGAGCGACCCGGACGCCACGCTGATCCACGCGATGAGCCCGGCCGACGACGTCAGCCCCACCCGCCTTCCCGTCGGAGCACCGGAGCCACGCCAGGAGTCACCCGCGCCGGTTCCGTTCGACCTCTACCGTGACGAGCAGCCGGCCCAGCCGTGGGCGTCCGCCCCGACCCAGGTCCTGCCGACACCAGCCCCGGCAGCGGCTGCCCCGGCGGCACCTGCCCCGGCCACGCCGAGGCCGACTCCGCCCGCGACGCAGGCCTGGCCCGATGCTCCCACGGGCGCGACGGCGGCTCCCGTTTACGCGCAACCGTCCACCACCTCACGGACGCTCGTGGGGTTCCTCCTGGGACTCTTCGCCACCCTCGCCATCGGCGGGGCCGTCATCATCGCGCTCCTGCTCGGCGGCTGAGTCTCGCCCGCGGCGTCCGAGCGTGGCGGCGAGCACGCCGCCCAGGCCGACCGCGAGCGCTCCCCCGCCCAGGATGCGCAGGACGTCGTCCGGCACCGCGGCTCGTCCACCAGGCGAGGGCGCGGCACCGGCGGTCGGGTCGGACGTCGGTGCGACGGATCGCTCTGGCCGCGCCGTCGGTGCGGTGGATCCCGCCTGGGGAGTCATCCCCGTCACGGACGGAACCGGCGTCGGCTCGCCAGCAACGAGGGCCCTGGCGCCCGGCAACAGCTGGGCGCTGACCAAGGGGTACAGGGCGTCGCCCGGACACTCGGTGTTGGACATGTCCCGATGCGCGGCCACCTGCTCGGTGGTCACCTCGACCCCCTGGGGCCACCGCGAGGAGCCTCTCGACACGAACGGCACGGGTGCGGTGAGGGTCAGACCGTGACGAACCGCGAGCCAGGCGAGCAACTGGGTCATGGCGGCCATGGCGTCGGGGGTCGGTGGCTGGGCCGTGAAGTCACCCACGAAGCAGCACAGCAGGGCGTGGCCCTGCGAGCCGCCCGTCGCGTCTCCCCTGACCGGCCGGTCGATGCTGCCGGCCCGCCCCTCCCAGATGGTCCCGAACGGGTCGACGAAGAAGTTGTAGGCGACATCGGCCCACCCACGCTGCTCCGACGTGTGGAACTGGAACATCGACCGCAGCCGCTCGGGGATGCCCTCGGCCGTGTCGGTGTTCGGCGTGAGGCTGTGGTGGATGAGCAGGAACCGGACGTCGTCCTCGTCCTCGAGCGGCCCCTTGGGCCCCAGCGAGCCAGCCCAGTCCGAACGGGGACGAATGAAGGGGCGGCCCGGCGCCGCGAGGGCGGGAGCCGTGCGGGTCGCTGCGAGGCCTGCCACCGGCGCGAGCACGGTGGCCGCCACGAGGGACCTGCGGGACAGGGCCACGTCAGCCCTTGATCTCCCGCGGATAGCAGTCGTCGCTCACGGGGACTCCCAGGTCATTGCAGACCTGGTTGGAGGCCGCCCGACTGTCGACTCCGGGAATGACGACTGCCCAGTAGCCGGGGTTCAGGCCCTCGAACGCATCGGTGTCGAGAACGACCGCGGTGTGGTTGTTCCGGCTCTCGCGGGCCGCCCGGTCGAGCGCCTGCTCGGCTGTGACGGAGCCCTTCGGCAAGGAAGCAAGGACGGTCACCCAACTGCCGACCGGCAGTTCGGTCACCACATTCGGGTTCGTCGCCGGCGTGGCGGTGGGGGTGGCCGAGGGGGTCGGGGTTGCTGACGCGCTGGCGGCCGGGCTGGCGGACGGCGACGCAGACGCCGACGTTGCCGGCTCGGTGGTCCGCGGCCCTGCCGTCGTGGCGGGGGGCGTCGCCGGCTGGGCGGGCGTCCCACGGTCGGGATCGTCGACGACGGCGAACCAGACGAACATGACGGCGATGGCGCCCACGACCACGCCCAGGACGATCCCCAGCGGCAGGCTGCCGCGGGTGACGGGTGGTGGCGCGTTGTAGCTCATCGGACTCCTCACACGACCTTGTCGAGCCACCCGAAGGTGTCCTCGGCGCGACCGTACTGGATGTCGAGCACGCCGTTGCGGATCTGGACGGTCTTCTCGAAGGACTGGCCCTGCGGACGCCACTCGCCCTTCTTGGACTTGAACCCGGAGATCGGGCTGATGACGGCCGCCGTGCCGCAGCAGAACGCCTCGACGAAGGTGCCGTCCGCGAGGCCGTCGAACACCTCCTGGGCGCTGATGCGCCGCTCGACTGGTGTGAGCCCCTGCTGGGCACCGACCTTCAGGATGGACTTGCGGGTGATGCCGTCCAGGATCGTGCCGGACAGGGCCGGCGTGACCAGTTCGTTGTCCTTGGACACCAGGAAGACGTTCATGCCGCCCAGTTCCTCGACGCGGTCCTTGCCCACGGCCTCGATGAACATGACCTGGGTGCAGCCATGCTCGTAACCCTCGTACTGTGCAATGAGGGACGCCGCGTAGTTGCCGCCGCACTTCGCGGCGCCGGTTCCTCCCTCGCCCGCGCGGGCCCATTCGTCCGTGACCCAGATGTCGACGCCCCTGACGCCCTGGGTGAAGTACGGCCCGACCGGTGACGCGATGACGATGAACGTCACCTCCTCGGCGGCCCGGACGCCGAGGAACGCCTCGGAGGCGATCATGAACGGACGGATGTAGAGGCTGTGCTCACCCGCGCCCTGTGGCACGTACCGGGCGTCGATGGTGACGAGCTGGCGGACGGCCTCGACGAATTCCTCCTCGGGGAGGCTCGGCAGCATCAGGCGCGCGGCGCTGAGGTTGAAGCGCGCCGCGTTCTGGTCCGGGCGGAACAGGTGGATCGAGCCGTCCTCGTGGCGGTAGGCCTTCATGCCCTCGAAGATCTCCTGGCCGTAGTGCAGCACCGCGGCGGAGGGGTCCAGGCTCAGCGGACCGTACGGCTTCACCGTCGCGCTGTGCCAGCCCCGGCCCTTCGTCCAGGTGATGGTCACCATGTGGTCGGTGAAGTACACGCCGAACCCGGGAGCCCTGAGGATCTCCGCCACCTCGGAGTCGGTCCGGGCGGCCTCATTGCGCTGGATGTCGAAGGAAATGGGCATGCTGGAACCCTACCGCCTCGCCATCCCGTTCCCTGAGCGTGTCGACGGGCCGGTCGGCTCCCCGCTCTACTGTGTGGCCATGAGCGACTCCGCAGAGCAGAAGACTCCCACCATCGCGGTCATCGGTGGCGACGGCATCGGCCCCGAGGTGGTGGCCGAGGGCCTGAAGGTCCTGGACGCCACGGTGGGCTCCTCGGCCTTCTCCTACGTCCACTACGACCTGGGCGCCGAGCGCTGGCAGCGCACGGGCGAGGTTCTTCCGGATTCCGTGCTGGAGGAGCTCAAGGGCGTCGACGCCATCGTGTTGGGGGCCGTGGGTGCCGCCCCGGGCTCGAAGGCCATCCCGTCCGGCCTGCTCGAGCGCGGCCTGCTGCTCAAGCTTCGCTTCGCGTTCGACCACTACGTCAACCTGCGTCCGTCCAAGCTGTACCCGGGCGTCACCACCCCGCTGTCGGACGCCGTGGTCGCGCGCGGCCCGATCGACTTCGTCGTCGTCCGCGAGGGCACCGAGGGCCTGTACTGCGGCGTGGGCGGTTCGATGCAGACCGGGACCCCCCACGAGGTCGCGAACGAGGTCTCGGTGAACACCGCCCACGGCGTCGAGCGGGTCGTCCGGGATGCCTACGAGCGCGCGATGCGCCGCCGCAAGAAGCTGACGCTGGTCCACAAGCACAACGTGCTCGTCAACGCCGGCGGGCTGTGGAACCGCATCTTCAACACCGTCGGCGAGGAGTACCCCGAGGTCACCACCGACTACCTCCACATCGACGCCACCACGATCAAGATGGTCGTCGACCCGCAGCAGTTCGACGTGATCGTCACCGACAACCTCTTCGGCGACATCATCACCGACCTCGCCGCGGCCGTGACCGGCGGCATCGGGCTCGCCGCGTCGGCCAACATCAACCCGACCGGCGCCTTCCCGTCGATGTTCGAGCCGGTCCACGGCTCCGCGCCCGACATCGCCGGCCAGGGCGTCGCCGACCCGACCGCGACCATCTCGTCGATGGCCCTGCTGCTCGACCACCTGGGGCGCCGGGACGACGCCGCCCGCATCGAAGCCGCGGTGGACGCCGACGTCGCCTCGCGAGGCGCGGATCGTCGCTCGACCACCGAGGTGGGCGACGCCATCGCGGCGCTGCTCTGAGCTCCTGACGGCTGGGTGGTCGGCGGGCTGCGCCGTCTGCATTTCCGGGTGGAGTAACCCCAAGGATCCTCGGGGTTACTCCACCCGGAAATGTCACCGGGGGCTGAGCATGGACGATCCAAGCCGTTTCTAACCTGTGGACACGACCCGTCCGCAGAGGCAGCTATCCACAGTCTGTAGAACTGGGTGACGAACTTCGGGTGCCTGCGCCCATTGCCTTGGCATGCCGACATTCATGTTCCCCGACATCCCGGGCCAGATGGGACTGGCCAGCACCAAGCAACTCTTGCAGGCGGGCGCCTCCGAGTGGGACCTCACCCAACTCGCACTCAAAGGTCAGCGCGTGGTCAGAGCCGTGTACCGCTCTGCCACCGGGCCATTGAGCACCTCCCAACTGCTGATGGCCGGCGCCCTGTGGGCCGGACCCCACGCCATTCTCACCGGCGGCCATGCCCTGATCGCCCACGGCGTGGACCCCCGCCTGGATCCCGTTCTACAACCCCGATTCCTGGTACCACCGCAGCACCGAGCACGTCGCAACGCGCTTGGGATGCTGTCGGAGCGCACACGCTCGATGCCTCGCGGCCTCCTCAAGGAGGGGATTCGCGTCGCCCCCGCGGACCGGGCCCTCATCGATGCGGCGCAGCGCCGCGAGGTGTCACCCACCAGACTGCAATCCCTGACGATGACGGTCCTGCAACGCAGGCTCACCACCATCGACAGGCTGACTGCACAGATCGGTGCGTGCGGGGACGCCAACACCGGTCCCATCCAGGACGGGATGATCGCCTTCCGCTCGGGCGCCTGGTCTCCCCCCGAGGAGACCTTGATCCGGGCAGTCGCCGCGGATCCACGGTTCCCTCCCATGCACGCCAATATTCGCCTCGAGGACGCCGAGGGTCGCTTCATCGGTACGCCGGACGGCTACTTCGCCGACGCCGGCGTCATCGTCCAAGTCCACTCCCGCGAGTTCCACACGGGAATGGACGAGAATGGACAGGACCGGTGGGACATCTCCGTGCGACGGGACAGTGAGTACTTGGCCCACGGCGTCGTCGTGGTCCAAGTCACTCCGGAAACGCTGGAGACGGATCTCCCTGGCTTCCTGGACCGGCTCGCAGCGGTGTTGGCCGCCCACCGCGCACGCGGCCCTCACGGCGTCCGCATGCGAACGAGGAGCTCCACGCCCGCTACCGCCGACGGGCCTCCTGCCTGAGTTCGATGGCTGTTGCTCTGGCTTTGCCTCAGCGACCCGTCCCGCCCGATGACATTTCCGGGTGGAAGAGCCCCAAGAATCCTCAGGGTGTTTCCACCCGGAAATGCATCACTGGTCGATCGTGCGGCGCAGCCTGCGCCACTCGCGCCACGCGCCGATGCGCTCGATCGCCCAGCCGACCAGCAGGCCCAGGATGACGCCGACGATGATGCCGAGCAGCGGACGATCACGGAAGAACGACCCCGAGGCGAGGCCGATCCCCACCGCGAAGGAAGCCCACAGCAGCGTCGCGAACGCATCGATGATCATGAAGCGCTTGTAGGGCAGGCGCACGTAGCCCGCCACCATGTTGATGGCGATGCGATATCCGGGGATGAAGCGCCCCGACAGGAGGACCTCCGGTCCCCTGTGATGGATGAGGTCGTGCGCACGAACCAGGAGCCGTCCGCCCCGCTCCCCCCGGAAGATCTTCTCCAGTGGGATGTGGCGCCCGATCCAGTAGGCCGTGTTGTCGCCCGCCCACGCACCAGCCAACGCCACCAGGGCGAGGAGCCAGAGCTGCACGGGGCCGCCGTGCGTGCTCGACAGCGCAGCCATGGCGATGACGATTGACTCGCTCGGCAGAGGTGGGAAGAACCCGTCCACCCAGGTCAGCAGACCGGTGGCGAGGTAGGTCCACCACTCCCCCGCGTGGTCGAGGATGGCGTTCTGGATGAGGTCGTAGAACTCCATGCGGTCACGCGCTCTTCCGACGGCGGAGTTCCATGACGGCCAGCATGCCAGAGCCCCCATATCCCTCCCGGAGGACGAGGCCCATCGACCACGCTCCTCCGGGCCCGGACAAGCCATGATGAGCTTTTCTGAGAAATCTCTCGGCTACCCCTTGGTGTTTTCTCAGGAGTTACTTAGCCTGTAGAGGCCGTCCGGACCCCATGTCCGGGCGTCCCCCTGAAAGGAAGAACATGAAGCACAACCCCAACCGGATGCTCGCCATCGCCGCGTCGACGGCCGTCGCCGTGGGCGGCTCCATCGCCTTCGCCCAGCCCGCGCACGCGGCTTCGGTCTGGGACGCCGTCGCGCAGTGCGAGTCCGGGGGCAACTGGTCCATCAACACGGGCAACGGCTACTACGGCGGCCTGCAGTTCAACTCCTCGACGTGGCGCGCCTTTGGCGGAACGCAGTACGCACCGCAGGCCAACCAGGCCACCAAGGCCGAGCAGATCACGGTCGCGCAGCGCACGCTCGCGGCCCAGGGCCCCGGCGCCTGGCCCACCTGCTCCAAGAAGGCCGGGCTGACCCGGGCCAACGGCGGCGCCACCGGCTACTCGGCCCCTGCGCCCGCGAAGGCTGAGACCAAGAAGGCCGAGGCTCCCAAGAAGGCGTCGACGAAGAAGGTCGAGCCCAAGCGCGCAACGACCGTCAAGGCCGTCGAGACCACCGGCAAGCGCTACGTGGTCAAGCCCGGCGACACCCTGAGCGAGATCGCACGCGACCTCGGCATCAAGGGAGGCTGGCAGACCCTGTGGCAGAACAACCAGAGCGAGATCAGCAACCCTGACCTGATCTTCGTGGGCCAGACGCTCAACTACTGAGCCGACCCGGACCGACAGGAGGCCCCCGCCGATTCGTTCGGTGGAGGGCCTCCTGCCTTCTGCGCCGGTCGGTGAGGGGTCACCCCACCGGACGCCGGTGGATCGACTTGTACGTGAGGTAGGCCGCCAAGCCCTCGGGTCCGTACTCCACGCCCATCCCCGAGTCGTGGCGTCCCCCGAAGGGCGCCGCATGGTTGGAGGCGAAGAAGTTGATGCCGACCGAACCGGAGTCGATGCGCTCGGCGACCCGCTGGGCGCGCCCCGGGTCGGACGAGAACACGATCCCACCGAGGCCGAACGGCGTGTTGTTGGCCAACGCGACCGCCTCGTCCTCGTCGGTGTAGCGGAGGATCGTGATCACGGGACCGAAGATCTCCTCGCGGGCCACGCGCATGTCCGGGGTGACGTTCGACAGGACAGTCGGCTCGATGAAGAACCCGGGCGACCGCGTCCCGCCGCCGGTGGCGACCGTCGCCCCCTCCTCCCGCGCCGACTCGATGAACCCGTTCACGATTCCGAACTGGGCCTCCGAGGCGACCGGACCGAAGACGGTCGCCGGGTCGTTCGGGTCACCCATCGGGCTCGCCTCGATCGTGCGGGCGACCATGTCCACGACCTCGTCGTAGCGCTCGGCTGGGGCCAGGATGCGGGTGGAGATGTAGCAGGTCTGCCCGCTGTTGCGCAGGCACGACCGCACCAGCACCTTGCTCATCGCATCCAGGTCGGCGTCCGGCAGCACGATCGCGGACGACTTGCCACCCAGTTCGAGCGTCACCGGCCGCAGCAACTCCCCACAGGCCGCCGCGATCTTGCGTCCCACCGGGGTCGACCCGGTGAACGCGATCTTGTCGACGTCCGGGTGCCGGACGAGGGCGTCCCCGGTCACGCCGTCGCCGCTGACGAGGTTGACCGCGCCGGCGGGAACCCCCGCGGCGACAGCAGCCTCGACGATGTACCGGATCGAGAGCGGCGTCGTCTGCGCCGGCTTGATGACGACCGTGCAGCCCGCCATCAGGGCGGGGGCGAGCTTGATCACGACGAGGTTGATCGGGAAGTTCCACGGCGCGATGAGGCCGCACACGCCGATGGGATCGCGCCGGACGACCGACTCGAAACCGCCGGCCGGGGCTGGTCGGACGTCCTCGTCCTCGAGCAGGGGGGCCAGTGTGGCGAAGTAACGGAGGATCGACGCCGCGTTCGCGGCGCCTCCCGCCGACTCACTGACCGGCTGGCCGTTCTCGCGCGTCACGGTCGCGGCGAGCCCCTCGGCGCGGGCCTCGATCTCGTCTGCCATCCGACGCAGCACCTCGGCGCGCTCGCCCGGGCGCATCCGCGGCCAGGGCCCCTCGTCGAACGCGCGGCGGGCGGCGGCGACGGCCGCGTCGACGTCGGCACGGACGCCGTTGGGCGCGGTCCCCCACGCCTCCTCCGTGGCGGGATCGACCACGGTGAGCAGGTCGGTCCCCACGCTGGGCACCCAGGCCCCGTCGATGAAGTGGTCGCTCTCCCGCGTCCACCGGAGCGCGGCGTCGGCGGTCACGCCAACACCTCGGAGAGCAGCAGCCGCTGTGAGCGCTCGAGGTGGGCCGTCCCCATCGCGATCCCCGCCTCGGTGAGCAGTTCGGGGATGATCTCACTCTCCAGCCGATCCATGTAGGCCGACGGGGTGAGCTTGAACCAGGTGTGCGCCAGGGCGATGCCGGCGTGGTCGAAGCGCCACAGGCGGTCGGCGTCCCGCATGAGGGCGTCCTCCAGGGAGAGCGCCTCTGGCCGGGTGTCGTGTCCGTCGATGATGGCGCACACGTCCTCGATGAACTCGTCGTCGTAGCCCAAGCCGGGCAAGATCTCCCGGGCCACGTTGCACGCCTGGCGCTCGTGCTCGAAGCGGATCTCGGCCTTGCGCCAGTCCCCACTGAAGCCTTCGGACATGATCCGGTCCTCGTCGACCAGCGCCCAGCCGATGTCGTGCAGCAGCACCGCGACCCGGACGACCAGCGCGTCCGCCTCGGGGTGGGCGACGCACAGCCGGTCGGCGAACGCCATCGAGATGGGCAGGTGGATGTCGTTGTTACGGGCCCGCACCAGGTGGTTGACCGCACGCCAGATGGGCGTGAGGTCGTCGGGGATCGTGTCGACCACGATCGGGCTGGTGTCGATGGGCCCGGTCGCCTTGACGGGTGTGGGCGGCAGCGGGGTGCGCATGTCAGTCCTCCTCGACGGACGTGATCAGGGATTTCAGGGCCACGGAGGGGTCCGCGGCCGCGTCGGCGGGGATGGTGGCCCTCTGGGTGAGCGCCGACTTCACGGCCATGAAGTCGAGCGGGGCGTTGATGCAGTCGGCCGCGATGAGCCGGCCGGCGCGGTAGTACAGGACGGTGAAGCGCCCCTTCGCCTCATCCCGACGGACGACGGTGGCGTCCGCGCCATGGGACAGCCCGGCGATCTGGAGCTTGAGATCGCCCTGGTTCGACCAGAACCAGGGGATGAGCTCGTACTCCTCCGCCCGCCCGGTGACCGAGTAGGCCGCCACCTTGGCCTGCTCGACGGCGTTGTTGACGCTCTCGAACCGGATGCGGTCCCCTTCGGGGGCACCGGGGACGGGGTTGGGCAGGTTGGCCACATCGCCCAGGGCGATGGTGTGGCCGTCCGAGGCCAGCGAGTGCTCGTCGACGCGGATGCCGTTGTCGCACGCCAGGCCGATCCGCTCGGCCAGCTCGGTGTTCGGGATGACGCCGATGCCGACCAGGACGAGGTCGGCCGCCAGGGTCGAACCGTCGTCGAGGACGACGCCGCTCACGCGGTCGCCCTGACCGAGGATGCGGGACAGCTTGGTGCCCAACCGCACGTCCAGGCCGGCGGCCCGGTGGTGGCGGAGGAGGTGGTCGGAGGTCTGCTCCCCCACCGCCCGGCCGACCAGGCGCGGCCCGGCCTCCAGGACGGTCACGTCCTTGCCCATGGACTGCAGGCTGAGCGCGGCCTCGAGGCCGATGAACCCGCCCCCGAGGACGACCACCTTCTGGACGTCCGGGACGCGCGCCTTCAACTCCAGGGCGTCGTCGGCGTTGCGCAGGTAGAGGACGCCGGGCAGGTCGGCCCCCTCCACGAGCAGGCGGCGGGCACGGGCGCCGACGGCGAGGGCGAGCCGGTCGAAGGGGAACGACCGTCCCGACATCGAGTGGGCGACGCCGGAGCCGTCGCCGTTCTTCTCGATCCGCAGGATCCGCTCGTTGGGCACCACGGTGATGCGGTGCTCGTCCCAGTACTCCTTGGTGCGGAAGATGAGCGTCTCCTTGCTCACCTTGTCCTGCAGGTAGTCCTTCGACAGGGCGGGACGCTGGTACGGGCGGTGGTTCTCCTCACCCAGCAGGGTGATCGCACCCTCGTACCCCAGCGCCCGCAGCGACACCGCGAGCTGGACGCCCGCCTGCGACGCCCCGATGATCAGCAGCCCGTGCTCCTCGGCCATGCTCAGACCTGCGTCTCGGGGGTGGTGACGTGCAGGTCCATGCCCTCGGTGACCTTGATCTGGCAGGACAGGCGGGAGTTGTCCTGGCGATCCACGGAGGTGCCGTAGAGCATCTCGTCCTCCATCTCCTCCATGGGGGGAAGCGAGTCGAGTTCGGCCTCGTCCACGAACACGTGGCAGGTGGCGCACGACAGCGATCCACCGCACTCGGCCACGATGCCCGGGACGCCGTTGCGCACGGCGGTCTCCATCACGGAGTCGCCCACTGCTGCCTCGATCGTGCGGCTGGTGCCTGCGGCGTCGGTGTAGGTGATGGTTGACATGAGTGTCCTCCTAGATGAACTGGCGGCCACCGTCGACGACGATGGTCTGTCCGGTGACGAAGCTGCTGTCGGGCCCGGCCAGGAACAGGGCGGCGCCGACGATGTCCTCGGGCTCGCTGGCCCGCTTCAGGGAGCCGCGGTCCACGCCGTAGGACGCCGCAGCGTCGCCCATGATCCCGTAGCTGGCCTCGGTGAGGGTGAAGCCGGGGGCGATGGTGTTGACCCGGACGCCGCGGCGTCCGAGCTCCTTGGCCAGGACGCGGGTGAGGCCGATCACGCCCGCCTTGGAGGCGACGTAGTGGGCCCACTTCTCCGAGCCGCTGTAGACGGTGGCCGAGGCGAGGTTGATGATGCTGGAGCCGTCCACGAGGTACGGGCTGCAGGCGCGCGCCATCAGCCACGGGCCCTTGAGGTTGACCGCCATGACGGCGTCCCACTCCCCCGGGTCGATCTCCTCCATCGGCGTGCGGGTGAGGCTGGCGTAGATGGCGGCGTTGTTGATCAGGACGTCGATCCGGCCGCCGCCGAACTCCGCGACCTGGGCGGCCAGCGCCTCGGTCGATTCGGTCGAGGTCACGTCGACGCGGCCGTGCCACGCCGGGACGCCGTGCTCCTCGACCAGCCGTGCCGTCTCGGCGACGCCGTCGGAGTTGACGTCGGCGACCGCGACCCGGTGGCCGCGGGCGGCGAAGCCGAGCGCGAACGCCCGACCCAGCCCGCCCGCGGCCCCCGTGACCAGCACGGTGCGCTGGTCAGACATGCGCCGGCTCCTCGTCGTGGTGCACCTCGATCAGCGGCAGGTCGTCGAGGATCTCGACGGTGCCCTTGCCACCGTCGACCCGGAGCATCTGCCCGGTCTGGATCGTGGTGGACGCCGAGCCGGTGCCGGTGACGGCCGGCAGCGCGTACTCGCGGCAGACGATCGCGGCGTGGCTCATCATGCCGCCGATGTCGGTGACGGCCGCGGCGATCTTGCCGAAGATCGGACCCCAGGACGGCGCGGTGACCGGAGCCACCAGGATCTCGCCGGGCTTGACGTCGGCCAGCTCGTCGGAGGTCATGATGACGCGGGCCGGCCCCTCGGCGATGCCCGGGGAGGCCGCCATGCCCTTGAGGCCCGAGCCCTCCTCGTCGTCGGAGAGCCACTGCTCGACCTGCTCGGTGGTGATGCCCCACAGCATGCGGGTGAACGGCTCGGTGATCGACTCCGGCGGCGTGTTCAGCGCGGGCTGCGGACGACGGGTCTTCAACGCGTCGACGATCTTGGTGCGCTCCTCGATGATCGGACGCCAGTGCACCTCACCGAGCGCGCGCGGGGCGCCGACGCCCCACCAGGTGACGTAGTCGAAGAGGGCCTCGCGCACCTCGGTGCGGGTGAGGTACAGGATGTCGTCGTCCTCGTCCCAGAAGTTCGCCTCGACGAACAGCTTCGACAGCTCGCGGACCTTGCGCCAGAAGACGCCCATCGTCCAGTGCTCGATGTAGAAGTTGTGGTTCTCGACGTAGGGGTACGCGGTCGCGGCGAGCTGGCGCTTGGCGTCGAAGGCCTGGCGGACGTCGTCGTCCAGCAGGTCGCGGTACTCCTCGACGATGCGGTCCTTCTCGCGGATGAGCTCCTCGACCGGACGCATGATGTCCTGGCCCTCCTCGAGGCGGCGCAGGTAGTCCTTGATGTAGTCCAGCGGGATCTCGGGGTGGGCGTTCCAGTACTTGTCGTGCCCGTAGAAGCCGTTGCCGACCGTGAAGTTGAACCAGGGGTCCTGGGCCTTCTCCCACATGGTGATCCAGACGGGGCCGGCCGCGGAGTGCTCAATGGCGCGCAGGGTGGCCTGGGCGTCGGAGACGTCCTCGAAGTGCTCGTGGAGCCCGAGCTTCTGGGCGAGCAGCGCCAGCTTCTTCAGCTCGTCGTCCGGACGGAAGAGCTCCATGTCGACGCCCTGCACCATCGTCGCGATCGACTGGTCGGGGATGTTCGGGAACACGTCCTTGCAGAAGTTGAAGAAGTCGAGGTAGGCGATGTAGCCGAGGTTGAGGAACTCGAAGTGGTACTGCCAGTTCTGGTAGGCCAGCGCGATGAGCTTCTCGAAGTTGGCCATGAGGACCTCGGAGCCGTCCAGCCCCTTGCCGGTGTAGATGTCCTCCATGGGCACCTTGGCCGGCAGCGGCTTGAACGTGATGGCCTCCATCTCGTCGATGGTGTTCTTGACCTTGACGTGCCAGGCCTCGAGCAGGCGGTCCCAGTTCTGGAAGTAGTAGCCCACGCGCTCCTCGAAGTCGGGGACGCGCTCGGCGATCTTGTCCGGCTCCACGGCGACCGGCGACATGTAGAGGTAGCCGAGGTGGATGCGGAACTCGATGCCGTTGGCGTTCGGGATCATGAGGTGCCGGGAGTTGACCTGGCCCAGGCACTTCACGGCGAACTCGCCACCGATGGTCTCGAACGGCTTGAAAACCGTCGGCCAGTGCTGGCTGTCGCAGAACCAGAACTTCTCGTCCTCCTCTTCCTTCATCTCGTCCTGGAAGACCAGGTAGTACGGGTAGATCTTCTCCCAGCCCTCAGCGCCGGGTGGGGTCTCGAGGTCCGAGGGCTTCGGGAATGACTTCTTCGTGGCCATGTCAGGAGGTCCTTTCGCAAGTGGTGGAGGAGGACGCGTGCGTCATTGCACGGGCCAGTGGGGCTCGGCGGGGGCCTTCTTGGTGCCGAGCATGGAGGCGGTGATGCTGCTCATGGAGAACTTGGGTGCGGGCGCCGCCGGGGCCTCCGCTGGCTTCGGCTTGTTGGAGTGGATGGTCTCGGGACGGGACTGCAGCAGCAGGAGGTTCTGGTCCTCGGGGAGGTCGTTGTCGAGGGCCCACTCGATGTCTTGCGGCGTCTTGTAGTGCTTCTCACAGCGCTTGGCCATCTGGGCGATGGCCTTGACCTCGGCGTCCGTCAGGCAACGGACGCTGGAGCGCTCCGGCTCGACCTCGCGCTCGACCAAGCTCCTGGTCTCCGGATCCGGGACGAGTTCGGCGTGCTTGTCGCCGATGTGCTCGTACACCGTGGCCAGGGTGACCTTGTCCAGCATGATGTTGTCCGGGGTGACCTGACCCGAGACGACCATCTCGCCGACGCCGTAGGAGGCGTCGATGGTGATCTTGGACCGGTCGCCGTTGGTCGGGTCCATGGTGATGGCGACGCCGGACCGGCCCGCGTTCACCATCTTCTGGACGGCCACCGCCATGCCCAGCCCCTCGTCGGGAATGTTGTTCTTCAGGCGGTAGATGATGGCGCGCGTCGTGTAGAGCGAGGCCCAGCACTTGCGGATGTGGTGGGTGACGTTCTTCACCCCCGTCAGCCACAGGTAGGTGTCCTGCTGGCCGGCGAAGCTGGCGTCGGGCAGGTCCTCGGCGGTGGCGGACGAGCGCACGGCGACGGGGACCTCGCCGCCGCACTGCTCCATGAGCGCCTCGTACGCCGCATAAGTGGCCTCGCGGATCTCGTGGGGCATCTCGTAGCTCATGATGGCCTCGCGGATGCCGGCGGAGATGGCGTCGACGGCGTTGATGTCCTCGGGGTCGACCCCCTTCAGCTGCTCCGCGATGGCGTCCGCGATGCCGGCCTCCTCGATGAACTTCTCGTACGAGGCGGTGGTGACGGCGAACCCGGGGGGGACCGGCATGCCGGCGGTCGTCATGGAGACCAGGGAGCCGCACTTGCCCCCGAGTTGGGCGTGGTCGGGCTCAAGACCCGCGTCGAACGGCCAGGTGTAGGTGGTGTCGATCGTCGTGAGTGTCAGGACTCCCAGGTGACGGGCAGGGACGTGGGGACGCGGAAGGAGAGGTTCTCGAGGAAGTCGATGTCCGCCCCCTCGGCGAGGCGGAGGCTCGGGACCATGCGGCTGATCTCCTCCGTCGCGATCTTGGCCTGCAGCTTGGCGAGCTGGTTGCCCAGGCAGACGTGGATGCCGTAGCCGAAGGACAGGTGCTCACGTGCGTTGGCGCGCTCGATGTCGAAGGCCTCGCCGTCGGTGAAGTGGCCCTCGTCCCGGTTGGCCGAGCCCATCAGAAGGAGCAGCTCGGAGCCCTCCGGGATGGCGACCCCGCCGACCTCGGCGTCCTTCAGCGCCTTGCGGCGCCACGCGACGATCGAGCCGGAGTAGCGCAGGACCTCGTCGATCGCGCCCGGGATCTTGGCGGGATCGGCCACGACGGCGTCCCACGCCTCGGGGTGCGACAGCAGGACGCGGATCGTGTTGGTGATCAGGGTGGTGGTGGTCTCGTGGCCGGCGAACAGGAGGCTGTAGCAGACGGAGGCGATCTCGTGGTCGGTGATGGGGTCGCCCTCGGCCTGAGCCCGGACCAGGTCGTAGACCAGGCCGTCTCCGTCCGGGTTGGCGTGCGCGTTGGCCACGAGCGCCTGGCAGTCGTTCCAGTAGTCCACCAACTTGTGGGCGTAGGGGACCTGCTCGTCGTCGGTGAGGTTGCCCCACGTCATGACGGCCCGGGCCTCGGACCACGTCTTCAGCTGCTCGATCCGCGCCTGGTCCGTGGGTTCGCCGTAGAGGCTGAGGATGGTGATGGTCGGCAGGTCGTACGCGACCTCGCGGTAGATGTCGGCCATGCGCTCCGGCTTGGCGAGCATCTTCTCGATCATCCGGACGACGTTCTCCCGGATCATCGGCTCCATGGCCTTGTAGCGACGGGGGGTGAACGCGCGCTGTACGACCTTGCGCAGGCGGGTGTGATCCGGGGGGACTCGGGCCGAGAGCCCGGAGTACGCGGTGAAGCCGCCCTCGTCCATGATCTTCTTCGCGGCCTCGCCGCGGCTGCGGACGGGCTTCTGGGCGTTCTCGCTGGAGAAGGTCTCCCAATCCGAGAACACGGCCTTCACGTCATCGTAGCGGCTGACCACGTACAGGTTGGTCCGCTCGTCGAACATGACCGGCTCCTCGGCGCGCAGCCGGGCGTACGCGGGGAACGGATCCTTCATGGCAAACGGCTCGTACCCGTGGTGGTCAACCGGGCATGCACCTGCAGGGGCGTTCTGGGTGTCGAGGTTCTGGGCCACGGTCACTCCTTCGTGTCGAGGTTGGCCTCAGCCTGTCGCCTCTCCCCTCTGCCCGGCAATGGACGCCTTCCATTGAATGGAAGCGGGTGATTCGGAGAGTTCCTCCGCCAACCGGGCGACGGTCGAGAGGCGGCCCGCCATGCCCTGCATCGTCGGCAGGTGACGCATCATGTGGTCGGCTTGGGTCGACTGGACGACCATCCCGAGCGAGACGCGGACGCGGCCGTCCTCGGAGAAGACGGGCACGGCCAGCGAGGCTGCCCCCACGCGCACCTCTTCGTTGGTGCGGGCGAACCCCTGCTTCTTGACCTCCGCCAGTTCGGCGAGCAGGGCCTGCGGCCGGACGCGCGTGTGGCGCGTGGGGGCCTCCAGCGGCCCGTGGGCGTACGCCTGCTGTAACCACTCCTCCTGGTGGGCGAGGATGACCTTGCCCACGGCCGTCGCGTGGAGCGGGAGGCGTCCGCCGACGCGGGAGGCGCGGGGCACACGGCGGGATCCGTAGATTCGGTCGATGTAGAGCACGTGCCGACCGTCGTGCAGCGCGAGGTGGATGGTCTCCCCGGTGAGGGAGAAGAGGTCCTGGAGGTGGGGACGCGCCGCCTCACGCAGCGGGCGTGAGCTGTTCTGGGCGATCTCCCAGAGCCGGACGCCGATGGCGTACTGCCCGCTGGGGTGCCGGACGAGAGCCCCTCCCTCGACCAACTCCCCCACCAGCCGGTGGGCGGTGGGCAGCGGGAGGTCGGCCCGCTCCGCGATCGTGCTCAACGACACGCTCGGGGCACCCGAGGCGAAGACCTCCAGGATGGCCAGCACCTTGGACGTCACCGAACGGCCCGCCTGGCCCTCCGAGCGGCGAGCCATCGCTCAGACCCGGAGCGCGGCCAACCGATCGCCGACGTCGACACGCGCGAGCGCGGCCAGCGCCCGTGCAATGCGGCGTCCGGCGTCGGTGAACAGGTGCTCGTGGACGCGCCCCTCGATGAGGGCCAGCGTCTCCGCCGGCGGGAGGCCGAACCAGCCCCGCACCGTCCGGACGCCGTGCGGCGTGAGCCGCCACAGCTTGTCGGAGTCCTTCACCAGCGCGTCCTCGAGCGAGAGCGCCTCCTTGCGGCTGTCATGGCCGTCGATGATCTGGACCACGCGCTCGACGACGGTCGGCGGTGTGTCCTGGGACTCCAGGATCTCTCGAGCCATCGCCGCACCCTCGCGCTCGTGCAGGCGGACGAGGTCAGGGCGTCCACCCCCGGGGGCGATGGCGCTCAGCACCTCGTCCGGCGGGACCTGGGACCAGCCGATGTCGTGCAGCAGGATCGCCGTCTCCACCACGCGGGCGTCCGCCTCGGGATGCTCGGCGAGCAGCACTGTGGCCAGGGAGTGGGCGTACAGCGTGTGGACGTCGTTGTCCCGCACGTCGAGGTGGGGGACGGCGGCCTCCCACACCCGTGCCATCGTGGCGTCCATGAGCCCATGAAACCGCGTACGGGGGCAAATACCAAGCGGCGGCGACCGGGAGACCGGTCACCGCCGCTCGGGCAGGGTGTGCGACTCAGCGGGCCGCGGTGCCCTCGACGTAGTCGTCGTCGTGGCTCTTGACCCAGGCCATCAGCTTGCGGAGCTCCTTGCCGGTGGCCTCGATGGGGTGCTGCTCGCCCGCCTCGCGGAACTTCTTGAACTCCGGCGCGCCGGCGTCCTGGTCGTCGATGAAGCGCTTGGCGAACGCGCCGGACTGGATGTCGGTCAGCACGCCCTTCATGTTCTCCTTGACGCGGGCGTCGATGACGCGCGGGCCGGAGACGTAGTCACCGAACTCCGCCGTGTCGGAGACGGACCAACGCTGCTTGGCGATGCCGCCCTCGTACATGAGGTCGACGATCAGCTTCAGCTCGTGGAGGCACTCGAAGTAGGCGACCTCGGGCTGGTAGCCCGCCTCGACGAGGGTCTCGAAGCCGGCCTGGACCAGCGCGGACGCACCACCGCACAGCACGGCCTGCTCGCCGAACAGGTCGGTCTCGGTCTCCTCGGTGAAGGTGGTCTTGATGCCACCCGCGCGGAGGCCGCCGATGGCCTTGGCGTAGGACAGCGTCAGGGGCCAGGCGTTGCCCGTGGCGTCCACCTCGACGGCCACGATCACCGGGACGCCTCGACCCTCGGTGTACTCACGGCGGACGAGGTGGCCCGGGCCCTTCGGCGCGACCATGCAGACGTCGACGCCCTCGGGGGCCTTGATGTAGCCGAAGCGGATGTTGAAGCCGTGCGCGAAGAACAGGGCATCGCCGGGCTGCAGGTTGGGCGCGATCTCCTCGGCGTAGATCTTCCGCTGGTGCTGGTCGGGCGCCAGGATCATGATCAGGTCGGCCTCGGCGGCGGCCTCGGCCACCGACACGACACGCAGGCCCTCGGCCTCGGCCTTGGCCCGCGAGGACGAGCCCTCACGCAGCCCCACGCGGACGTCGACGCCCGAGTCGCGCAGGCTGAGCGCGTGCGCGTGGCCCTGGGAGCCGTAGCCGATGACGGCGACCGTGCGACCCTGGATGATCGACAGGTCGGCGTCGGCGTCGTAGAACATCTCTGCCATGTGGGTTACTTCCTTACTGTGACTGATCGGTGCGGTTGGGTTTCAGTGTGTCATCACCGGACGCCGGGGCGCGCCCGGTCGACCTTGGCGGAACGGTCGGTCAGCGACTTCGAGCCGCGCCCCAGGGCCACGAGGCCCGACTGGACGAGCTCGCGGACGCCGTACGGGCGCAGCATCTCGAGCAGGGCGTCGAGCTTGTCCGGGCTGCCGGTCGCCTCGACCACCAGGGAGTCGTTGTGCACGTCCACGGTCTTGCCGCGGAACAGCTGGACGATCTCGATGATCTGGCTGCGGGAGGCCGGGTCTGCCTTGAGCTTGACGAGCAGCAGCTCGCGGCGCACGGCCGACTCCTCCAGCTCGACGATCTTCAGCACCTCGACGAGCTTGTTCAGCTGCTTGGTGATCTGCTCCAGCACCTCGGGGGACTGGACGCCGACCTGCAGGGTGATGCGGCTGATCTCGGGGCGCTCGGTCGGACCGACAGCCAGGCTCTCGATGTTGTAGCCGCGCCGCGCGAAGAGTCCGGAGATGCGAGCCAGGACGCCCGGCTTGTTCTCGACGATGACGCTCAGGGTGTGGGTGTTCACAGGATCTCGTCCTCCCAGTCGGGCGCCAGGTCCTTGGCGATCAGGATGTCGTCGTTGCTCGTGCCGGCCGGGACCATCGGCCAGACCATGGCGTCCTTGTGGACCACGAACTCGACCACCACGGGCCGGTCGTTGATCTCGAGCGCCTTTTTGATCACCTCGTCGACCTCCTCGACCGTCTCGGCCCGGAGGCCGACGGCGCCCATCGACTCCGCGAGCATCGGGAAGTCCGGCACCCGGCGGCTCTTGAGGTCGGTGTTGGAGTATCGCTCGCCGTAGAACAGGGTCTGCCACTGGCGGACCATGCCGAGGGACTCGTTGTTGATGACGGCGATCTTGATCGGGATGTCGTTCAGAGCGCAGGTGACCAGCTCCTGGTTGGTCATCTGGAAGCAGCCGTCCCCGTCGATGCCCCACACGGTCATCTCCGGCTGGCCGACCTTGGCCCCCATGGCGGCCGGGACGCAGTAGCCCATCGTCCCGGCGCCGCCGGAGTTGAGCCAGCGTCCGGGCTTGTCGAACGGCAGCAGGTGGGCGGCCCACATCTGGTGCTGGCCCACGCCGGTGGCGTAGATGGCGTCCCCCGACAGCTCACCGATGCGCTTGATGACGTACTCGGGGCTGAGCATGTCGTCCTTCTTCGGCTCCGGGTCGACCAAGTACTTCGTCTTCAGGTTGGTCAGGTAGGCGCGCCACGCGGAGTAGTCACCGAGGTCCTCCCCACGCAGCGCCTGGTTGAGTTCGGCGATGGTGAGCTTCACGTCGCCCACGATCGGGACGTCGACGTGACGGTTCTTGCCGATCTCCGCCGGGTCGATGTCGGCGTGGATCACCTTCGCGTCGGGGGCGAACGTGTCCAGCTTGCCGGTGACCCGGTCGTCGAACCGGGCACCGAGGGTGATCAGCAGGTCGGAGCGCTGCAGGGCGCCCACCGCCGACACGGTGCCGTGCATGCCGGGCATGCCCATGTGCAGCTCGTGGTCGTCCGGGAACGCGCCGCGGGCCATCAGCGTCGTGACCAGCGGGATCTGCGTGATCTTGACGAGTTCGGCGAGCTCCTCGTACGCCTTGGACTTGACCACGCCGCCACCCACGTACAGGACCGGCCGGGACGCCTGGGTGATCAGCTTGGCCGCCTCGCGGATCTGCTTGGAGTGCGGCGTCACGGTCGGCTTGTACCCGGGCAGGTCGATGTCGCTGGGCCACTCGAACGGGGCCGAGTTGACCAGGGCGTCCTTGGTGATGTCGACCAGGACGGGCCCGGGGCGTCCGGTGCCGGCGATGTGGAAGGCCTGCTTGATGGCGCTCGGGATGTCCTCGGCGCGCGTCACCAGGAAGGAGTGCTTCGTGATCGGCATCGTGATGCCGCGGATGTCAGCCTCCTGGAAGGCGTCCGTGCCGACGGCGGTCGAGGCCACCTGCCCCGTGATCGCGACGATCGGGACGGAGTCGAGGTACGCGTCGGCGATGCCGGTGACGAGGTTCGTGGCACCGGGGCCCGAGGTCGCCATGCAGACGCCCACGCGTCCGGTCGCCATGGCGTAGCCCTCGGCGGCGTGGGCCGCACCCTGCTCGTGACGCACGAGGATGTGGCGCAGCAACTCGCTCTGGCCGAGCGGGTCGTACGCCGGCAGGATCGCGCCGCCGGGGATGCCGAAGATGACCTCTACACCGACGCGCTCCAGCGATTCGACCAGGGCCTGTGCCCCTGTGAGTGACTTGAGCTGGTGGTCATCAGTCATGCGATCATCTCCTTCGGTGTCGGTGTGCCGGCATGGGTCCAGGTAGCAACAAAAAACCCCCGCTGCCGACAAACCGGGCAGGCGAGGGAGCGCGTCGTCGGGAGTCTGCGACTCAGGCGACGCGCGGGGTAACTACGAGAGCGCTCATGTGCACGGGCTTCACCCTAGCGCCAGTTCCGCCTCACGTGGTGCCGCCGTCCCAGAATGTCCGGGATGCGGACGAGGGCCGCCGCTCACGCCGTCAGCGTCGCGAACACCTCGTCCGTGTCGATTCCGTCGACCCTCTCCACCATCGCCGCGAAGCCTGCGTCGTCGGCGTAGCGCGGCACGAGGTGGAAGTGCAGGTGGAACACCGACTGGCCGGCGTCCTCGCCCAAGTTCGACACGACGTTCAGGCCCGAGGCGCCTAGCCTCTCCATCAGGAGAGTCCCGGTGGCCCGGATGGCAGGTGCGAGGGACGCCAGCACGTCGGCGTCCGCCAGGACATCGGCGACGTGCGTCCGCGGCACGACCAGCGTGTGCCCGCGCTTGAACGGGGCCACGTCGAGGAAGGCGATCGCGTGCTCGTCGGCGTAGATCCTCTTGCTGGGGATCTCCCCCGCGACGATCTTGCAGAAGATGCAGGTGGGGTTGTCGGTCGAACCCATGTCAGCGAACCTCGAATCCGGCCCCGGAGAGGCCTTCCTTGACCTGTCCCACGGTGAGCGTGCCGTAGTGGAAGACGGACGCCGCGAGCACGGCGTCCGCGCCGGCGCGGGCCGCGTCGACGAAGTGCTCGACGGTGCCGGCCCCACCCGAGGCGATGACGGGCACGTCCACCTGGGAGCGGACGGCCTCGATCATCTCCAGGTCGAAGCCGTCGGTCGTGCCATCGCGATCCATGGAATTGAGCAGGATCTCCCCCGCCCCCCGCTCGACGGCCTCGCGGCACCAGGCGATGGCGTCCAGGCCGGCGGACTGGCGTCCACCGTGGGTCGTCACGCCGAAGCCGGACGGCTGGCCGGCCTCGCGACGGGCGTCCAGGCTCAGCACGACGACCTGGCGGCCGAAGCGGCCGGCGATCTCGTTGATCGCGTCGGGGCGGGCGATGGCGCCGGTGTTGATGCCGACCTTGTCCGCGCCGCTGCGCAGGAGGCGGTCCACGTCCTCGACGGCGCGCACGCCCCCGCCGACCGTCAGCGGGATGAAGACGGTCTCCGCGGTACGGGCCACCATCTCGTAGGTCGTCGCGCGGCCCTGCGCGGAGGCGGAGATGTCGAGGAAGGTCAACTCGTCGGCGCCCTGCTCACCGTAGAGGCGGGCGAGCTCGACCGGGTCACCGGCGTCGCGGAGGTCCAGGAAGTTGACGCCCTTCACCACGCGGCCGTCGTGCACGTCGAGACACGGGATCACCCGGATTGCCACACCCATGCGTCCACCCTACCGAGCGGGCGGGTCGACGAGCTCTCGTGTTCAGTCGTCCTCGAGGTAGGCGGCATCCACGACGCCGCGGCGCAGGCGTCCGATCGCCTCACGCGCGTTGTCGCGGACGACGCCGTCGCCCGCGGCGTCCGCCACCTGGCCGAGCAGGTCGATGACCATCCGCATCCAGCGGACGAAGTCGCCGGCCGTGAGCTCGGTCTCGTCGAGGATGTCTCCCAGCGCCGCACCGTTGGCCCACGCATGGGTGGCCTGGGCGAAACCGATGTCGGGGTCGCGTCCACCCTCGAGCCTGTGGTCGCGCTCGAGCAGGCGCACCTCGCGCCAGATCCGCCGCAACAGCGTCTGCGCGATCTCGGTCGAGCGGTTCGGCATCGAGGCCGGACGCCGTACGTCGCCACCCCGCGACTCGTACGTCAGGGTGGACAGCACCGCCGCGAGTTCCGCGGCGTCGAGTTCGTCGAAGACGCCGGCACGGATGGCCTCGGCGGTGACGAGGTCCAGCTCGGAGTAGATGCGTGCCAGCATGCGGCCCGCGTCCGTCACGCGTTCCCCGGCCTCGTCGAGGTAGCCCAGCGTCGACAGTACACCGCACACCTTGTCGAACCGGGTTGCGATCGTGCTCGTCCGGCGCTCCGTCTGGGCACGCAGGTCGGCGGTGTCCTTCTCCAGGCGCAGGGCCTTCTCGGCGGCGCGGGCGTGCACCTCGCGGTCAGGACACGCGTGGCAGGGGTGCTCCTTGACGAGCCCCCGGAGCCGGCTGACCTCGGCCTGGAGCTCGGCGTCCATGGCCGCCGGCTGGTACCGGGACTGGCGCGTGTCGAGTGCCGCCAGCTTGGTGTGGAAGGCGGCCGCCAGGTTCCGGCGGTCCTTGGCCGAGGCACCGTCGAAGTGCTTCGGCACCCGCATGCGCCCCGCCACGACCGGCGGGGAGGGGAAGTCGGTCAGCGACAGCTTCTTGACCTGGCGCTGCTCGGTCATCACCAGCGGGGACGGGTTCGCGCGGTCGCGCCCCACCCCGGGGTCGATGACGACCGCCCAGCCCTCGTGGCGACCCGACGGCACGCCGATGATGTCACCGGCGGAGAGTTCCAGCAGGGCCGAGATCGACTCCGCCCTCCGGTCGGCCCGGCGGGACTTCGCGGCCTCCGCCTCCAGGCGGCCGATCTCGGCCCGCAGCCGCGCGTAGGCTGTGAAGTCCCCCTTGTCGCAGGCGGCGTCCGCCCAGAGCGCGGCGATCTTCTCGGTGTTGCGCGCGGCGGCGCGGGCGAGCCCCACGACGGACCGGTCCGACTGGAACTGGGCGAAGCTCTGCTCCAGGAGTCCGCGCGCCTTCTCCCGCCCCACGCGGGCCACCATGTTGACGGCCATGTTGTAGGTCGGCGAGAAGGACGACCGCAACGGGTAGGTGCGACGCGAGGCGAGTCCGGCGACGAAGCGCGGGTCGAAGTTGCGCTGCCACATCACGATGGCGTGGCCCTCGACGTCGATGCCGCGCCGCCCCGCGCGCCCGGTGAGCTGGGTGTACTCCCCCGGCGTGATGTCGACGTGGGCCTCACCGTTGTACTTGACGAGCTTCTCCAGCACGACGGAGCGGGCCGGCATGTTGATGCCCAGCGCGAGGGTCTCGGTGGCGAACACGATCTTCACCAGGCCGCGGACGAACGCCTCCTCGACGCACTCCTTGAACGCCGGGAGCATGCCCGCGTGGTGGGCGGCGATGCCCCGGCGGAGCGCCTCGGCGAAGGTGTCGAAGTCGAGGGCCTCCAAGTCGTCGCGGCTCAGCCCCGTGGTGGCGGAGCCGGCCAGCGCGTCCAGTTCCGTGCGCTCGGCGGCGTTCGTGAGCCGAATGCCCGAGCGCAGCAACTGGCCGACGGCCTGGTCGCAGCCGGCACGGCTGAAGATGAAGTAGATGGCGGGCAGGAGTCCCTCGGCGTCCAGCTTCTCGATGGCACCGTCACGCCGCGGGATGAGCTTGGGCGCCTCCTGGCCACGGCTGGGGGCGTTGCGGTCGATGCGATCCCGGGCGCGGCGTCCTCGCGGGGTCCGGCTGTCGTCGCGGACGAACTTGGACTCCTCCTTGGCCAGCCTCACCAGCTCGGGGTTGACGTCCCCCCGGGGCAGGCCGATCGCACTGTCCACCACCGCGGTCGGGGCGACGTCGTCGAACAGGTCGTAGAGGCGGCGTCCGGCCATGACGTGCTGGTACAGCGGCACCGGACGCCGTTCGCTCAGCACGACCTCGACGCCGCCGCGCACCTCGTCCAACCAGTCGCCGAACTCCTCGGCGTTGGACACCGTCGCGGACAGCGAGACGACCTGCACCGACGGCGCCAGGCCGATGATGACCTCCTCCCACACCGCCCCGCGGAAGCGGTCGGCGAGGTAGTGCACCTCGTCCATGACGACGAACCCGAGGTTCCTCAGCGTCGAGGAGTTGGCGTAGATCATGTTGCGCAGGACCTCGGTCGTCATGACGACGACGGGGGCGTCGCCGTTGATCGAGGTGTCCCCGGTCAGCAGGCCGACCCGGTGGGACCCGAACCGCTCGGCCAGGTCGTGGTACTTCTGGTTGCTCAGCGCCTTGATGGGCGTGGTGTAGAAGCACTTGCGCCCCTCGCGCAGCGCCAGGAAGACGGCGAACTCCCCCACCACCGTCTTGCCGGCGCCCGTCGGCGCGGCGACGAGGACGCCCGACCCCGCCTCGACGTGGGCGCACCCGTCGCGCTGGTACGGGTCCAGCTCGAACGGGAACGCCTCCTCGAACTCGGCGAACGCGGGGCCCGGGTGGGGTGCGGGACGGTCAGTGACCATGTCAGGGCTCCTGGGCGAAGATCGTCAGCGCTCCCGGCGCAGCCGTGACCGTGAGGGGAGGCACGCCGAGCGGCTCGCCGTCCCCGCTGCCGTGCAGGCCGTCCCCGTCCACGACGATGCTGCGCGCCCGCAGCCGCTCGAGGGCCGGGTTCGCGTAGCTCCGGCCCGTCATCAGGCGGGGGAACAGCGCCAGGAGGGTGCGACGCGGCACCGGGTGGACGATCACCACGTCGAGGAGGCCATCGGTGAGGTCGTAGTCGGGGGCGATGCGGACACCTCCGCCGAAGATGCCGCTGTTGGCAACCGCGACGAGCATGGCGTCGAGCTCGCGCGGTTCGCCGTCGATGACCAGCCGATAGCGCAGGGGCTTGAACTGGCGGAGCTCGGCCAGCACCGCGTAGGCGTACGAGGGTGCACCGAGGTTCATCGGGAGCGCGTTCGCGCGCGAGGCGACCATCTCGTCGAAGCCCGTCGACACGACACAGCCGACGTACTCGCTCGACCCCTGGTACAGGTGGCCGGTGACCTCGGCGAGGTCGATGGTGCGGACCACCCCGGCCACGACCGAGTCCACGGCCTCTCGCCACCCGGGCCCCACGCCCACGCCGCGGCTGAAGTCGTTGCCCGTCCCGGCGGGCACCACGCCCAGGGGGACGCCGCTGCGGGCGCAGGCGTTGAGCCCGAGGTGGGCCATGCCGTCCCCGCCCACGACGACGACGCCGTCCACGCCCGCGGCCACCGCGTCCGAGCAGGTGGCCAGGGCATGCTCGCTGGACTGGGCCAGCGTGCGGGTGACCCGGAAGCCCGCGGCACCCAGTCGCGCCTCGATGGCAGGGGTCAGGTGGAGTGCCCGCCCGTGCCCCGCCTCGGGGTTCACGACCAGGGCCATGTCCTTCATGCGGGGTTCCTCATGCGCCCTCGAGTTCCTTCGCCCGCTGGCTGGCGCGGCGCCTGTCGTTCCAGTGGCAGATCGCCTCGGCGATCAGGAACAGCAGCATCATGGGGACGGCCAGGGCCAGCATCGAGAAGGGGTCACCGCCGGGGGTGGCGGCCGCGCTGAAGATGGCGCACCCGAACAGCACGTAGCGCCGGGCCGACCTCAGCGCGGCGCCCGACACGACTCCCACGAAGTTCAGCGTGACCACGATCACCGGCAGCAGGAAGCCCGCGCCGAAGACCAGCATCAGCTGGATCATGAGGGTGAGGAACGTGTCCACGGGGACGAGGTTCGAGATCTCGAAGGCGTCGGGGGTGAACCCCAGCATGATCGCGAACGCCTGCGGGGCGATGACGTACCCGAGGACCACCCCGACCAGGAACAGCGGAACCGCCGCCAGGAGGAAGAGCAGCGCATAGCGCTTCTCCTTGGCCAACAGCGCCGGGGCGAGGTAGGCCCAGATCTGGTAGAGCCAGATGGGGCTGGTGACCACGAGCCCGCCGACGGCACAGACCATGAGCGCCAGGATCAGCGGCGCCGTCACGCCCGACAGCACCGCCGTGACCTCGAGGTTCGGACGGATCCCCTTGAGGATCTCCGTCGCCGTCCGCCACGGCTCCAGCAGGAACGTGAAGACCTGCATGTAGAAGACCGCGCAGAGGATCGCCCCCAGGGTGATCACGACCACGGAGAGGATCAGCCGGTAGCGCAACTCCCGAAGGTGGTCCGACAAGGACATCACCCCGTCAGCGGGGACCTTCGGGGGTTTGAGCCAGCCCGGGATGAGCTTGGCCACGAACGATCAGGCCTGGTCGCGCGTCTCGGGCTTGCGCTCCTCGACCACCTCGGCCTCGTGCACCTCGTCGGTGGTGTCCGCCGGCGCGGCACCGGCGGCGCGCTCACGCTGCTCCAGCTCGTGCTCGCGCTGGCGGAGCTCGGCCTCGCGCTGCGCGCGCTCCTCGTCCGCCTTGATCTGACGCGTCTCGTCCTTGAACTCGCGCAGGGCACGGCCGGCGTTCTTGCCGGCGCCGGCCAGTCGGCTACCGCCGAAGATCAGGAGCGCGAGGATGATCAGGATGACCCACTCCCAGCCCTGCATGTTGAACGGCATTGTCACTCCTTGAGGTTCGATGTACGCGGCCCAGTGTAGGGGTCCGCGTCGACGTGGCCCGCAGCCGTTCTCAGGGCGTCCTTCGCCGCTTCGATCGCCGAATTCGCGGCTTCTGGCGGGTCGATGCGGGCGATGGCGGGTCCGAGGCGCAGCAGCAGGCGTCGGAACCACGCCGGGTCCGCCACCAGCATCCGCACCCGGACGATGTCGCCCGGCAGCCGCTCGACGGACACCAGGGGGTGGTACTCCGTGACCCAGTGGCCCTCGGGTCGCAGGTCGAGCGTGACCTCGGCCGCGTCGGGCCGGCGGTCGAGCCACCCGGACGCCAGCGCCGGGGCCGGCCCGGGGTCGGACGCCTGTTCACCGGTGTCCTCCACGGCGACGATCCGGTCCAGGCGGTAGGTGCGCCAGTCCCCGCGTTCGCGGGCCCAAGCCGTCAGGTAGCCGTAGCCGTCGCGGGTGCCGAGCCCGGCCGGTTCGACGACCGGTCGCGTCGCGACTCCCCGTGAGGCGCCGTGGTACGTCAGCCGCACCACGCGACGGCCCGCGACGGCGTCAGCCAACTGGCCGCGGATCGCCTCCTGACCGGCGGAGACGTCGACGGCGACGCGATCCACTCCCCCGCCCATGGCGGCCTCCAGCTTCGCGCGTGCGGACCGCACGGCTTCACCCCGCCCCGCATCTGCCGTCTCCTCGATGGCGCGCAGGGCGACGATGAGGCTGAGCGCCTCCTCTGGCGTGAAGCGTTGGGGGCGGGACAGGAACTCCGCGTTGGTCAACCGGATCCGGCCCGACTCCAGGGCGTCCATGTCGACCTCGATGAGGTCGCCCGGGGCGCCGCCCGGAAGTCCGCAGAACCAGAGCACCTTGAGGTCGGCCACCAGCTGCCTCTGGGTCACCTCGAAGACGGACGCCGTGGCCGCGAGGTCGGCGTCCGGATGGGCCTGCAGGTAGGGCACCAGCGCCAGCAGGCGGGGAACCTGGCTGCTCGAGGTCATCCCCATGCCGCCACCGCCTCGAGGTGGGCACGCAGGGCGTCCGCCAGCGCGGGGGGATCGAGGACGATGACGTCCGCCCCGTACCACGCGAGGTCACCCGCGGCGTCCGCCGGCAGGCGCACGCGCCAGGCGGCGAAGCCGGGTGGCACGTCGACGTCCACGGGCTCGGCGTAGCGGACCAGGTCGGGGGCGGTCCCTTCTCGGACGGCGACGACGGCCTCGTTGTCGCGGCGGGCATCGAGGGACGCCACATGCGCCGCCACGACCGCGGGATCGGGGGCGGGGACGTCACCGGTTCTGAGGACGGGCACCGACTCGATGCGGGAGACCTTGAAGGAGCGGCCCTCGCCGCGGGTGCGGTCGAGGCCGATCAGGTACCAGGCCCCTCGACGGTTGACCAGGCGCCAGGGCTCGACCACGCGGTCCACGCCCCGGTAGGTGAAGGCGACCGGACGCGAGGCGACGACGGCCTCCCACAGCACCTCGAACGCGGGTTCGCGGGCCCCGACCGACGGCGCGAACGTGGCCGCGCGGTCGGCGTCCGGGTCGAGGCCGGACGCCCGCAGCTTGGCCAACGCCTTGGCGGCCTCGCCGCCCCGGCGTGCGTCGTCCCAGACCGTGGACGCCACGCCCAGGGCGGCGGTCTCGGCTGGGTCGAAGTCGATCTCGGGCAGTTCGAAGTCGGAGCGGCGGATCCGGTAGCCCACCTCGTCCGGGAACAGCACCGAGTTGCTGCCGGTCTCGACCGGCACGCCCATGGCCCGGAGGTCCTCCTTGTCGCGCTCGAACGTGCGCTCGAACGCGGCGTCCGACAGGCCGTGGTACCCCTCGACGAGTTCCCGGATCTGCTCGCGCTCCAGGAAGCGGCGCGCCATGAGCAGACAGATCGTGAGGTTCATGATCCGTTCGGACTTCCGCGCTGACACGCCCCTCAGGCTACCGGCCCCCGTGCTGCCTCACCTTCGGGGACGGATCATGACCCCTGGGGTAACAATCACGCCACAACGGGTCCTGTACAGGTCCCAATACCTCCACGTAGGGTCATGACCACCCGGTTCCCTTACCCGGGAGCAACCACTCGACGACGAGGAGGGCTGACCCATGGAGCTTCGCCATCTGCGGTACTTCCTCGCCGTGGCCGAGACCGAGCACTTCGGTCGTGCCGCCGAGCGCCTGCACATGGCCGCACCTCCCCTGTCCCGCGCGATCCGCCAGCTCGAGGCCGAGGTGGGGGCAGACCTATTCACCCGCGACACGCGCCAGGTGCGCCTCACCGACGCCGGACGCGTCCTGCGCCGCGAGGCCGAGCTGACCCTGGCCGGACTGGACGACACCCTCGACCGGGTGCGTCGTATCGGATCCGGCAAGGTCGGGGTCCTCCGCGTGGGCGTCACGGGATCGGCCTCGTACGGGGTCCTGCCGGGGCTGGCCCGGGCCATCAAGGCCGAGCTTCCCGGTGTGGGCCTGCGGATCGAGACCGAGATGCTCACCCCCGCCCAGACGAGCGCGCTGCTGGGGAACCGGATCGACCTGGGCGTCCTGCGGACGCCCCTGGACGTCGACGGGATCGCCACGCACCTGCTCACCGAGGAGGAACTGGTCCTCGCCCTCCCCGCCGGGCACCCGCTCGCCAGCCGCGACCACCTCACCCTCGCCGACCTCGCGCACGAGCCGTTCGTCACCTACGACCCCGCGTCCGGCTCGGTGGTCGACGAGGCCGTCGTCCGGGCGTGCGCCGCGGCGGGGTTCTCGCCCCGGCGGGAACACCTCGTCCGCGAGACGGCGACGGTCATCGCGCTGGTCGCCGCCGGTCTGGGAGTCGCGCTCGTGCCGATGAGCTCCCGGGCGCTGGCGCTGGAGGGCGTCACCTACCGCACCCTGCCCGACACCGAACGCGTCCCCCTCGCCCTCGCCTGGCGCGCGGACGCCGATTCCGCCCTGCTGGCGAACGTCCTCGCCGTCCTCACCCGATCCCCCCTCCAGGAGACCGCATGACCGACCTGACCATCACCGCCGTCGACGTGGTGCCCTACCGGATTCCGTACACCAAGCCGCTGCGCTTCGCGTCGGGCGAGGTGACCCACGCCGATCACGTGCTGGTGCGCGTCCACACCGAGGGCGGGCTCGTCGGCCACGCCGAGGCGCCGCCGCGCCCGTACACCTACGGCGAGACGCAGACCTCGATCGCCGCCGTGATCACCCAGCTGTTCGCCCCCGCGATCATCGGGCTCGAGGTGACCGAGCGCGAGGTCATGTGGCAGCGCATGCACCGGACGATCGGCAACCCGACCGCCAAGGCCGCGATCGACATGGCGGTCTGGGACGTCTTGGGCAAGGCCTGGGGCCAGCCCGTCCACCGCCTCCTGGGCGGGTACACCGACCGGCTGCGGGTCAGCCACATGCTGGGCTTCGACAGCCCGGCGAAGATGGTCGACGAGGCCGCCCGGATGATCGACACCTACGGCGTCCGCACCTTCAAGGTGAAGGTCGGCCGCAACCCGATCGACCCCGACATCGCGATCGTCCGCGCCCTGCGCGAGGCCTACGGCGACTCGATCGAGCTCTACATCGACGGCAACCGCGGCTGGAGTGCCACCGAGTCGGCCCGTGCCCTGCGCCTGCTGGCCGACATGGGCCTGAGCTTCGCCGAGGAGCTCAACCCCGCCGACGACGTGCTCGGACGCCGCTGGCTCGTCAGCCAGTGCCCGATCCCCTACATCGCCGACGAGTCGGCCACCCGTCCCGCCGAGGTGACCCGCGAGTTGCTCGGCGGGTCGGCCACCGCCATCTCGATCAAGACCGCCCGGACCGGGTTCACCGAGTCCGCGCGCGTCCTCCACCTGGCCGAGGGCCTGGGGGTCGAGGTCGTGATGGGCAACCAGATCGACGGCCAACTGGGCACCGCCTGCACGCTGGCCTTCGGTGCCGCGCACCGCGCCACCAGCGCGCGGGCCGGCGAACTCTCGAACTTCCTCGACATCTCCGACGACCTGCTGGTCGAGCCGCTGACGATCAGCGGAGGCGAGATGGTCGTCTCGACCGAGCCGGGCATCGGCGTCCGGATCGACGAGGAGAAGGTCGACCGCTACCGCGTCGATCGCTGACCCCACGCACCACGTCCCGCCACCGACCACCCACCACACCGTTCAATCAAAGGAGATGACCATGACCGACACCACCCGTTCCGAGTTCGACGCCAAGGCCGCCGAGTCCGGCGCCGGAGCCACCGCTGCCTTCCGCAACAAGCAGAAGGAGACCATCGAGGTGCCGCAGGAGCGCGTGTCGCTGCTGGCCACCGAGGTGCTGACGGCCGTCCACGACACCATCCGCCGGCACAAGGTGACCTACGCCGAGTACGACGCCCTCAAGAACTGGCTGATCTCGGTCGGTGAGGACGGCGAGTGGCCGCTCTTCCTCGACGTGTGGGTGGAGCACGTCGTCGAGGAGGTTGCCACGGAGCATCGCCAGGGCAACAAGGGTTCCATCGAGGGCCCCTACTACGTGCCGGACGCGCCCGAGCGCGGCGCCCAGGGCACGATCCCGATGCGCGAGGACGAGCCGGGCACCCCGCTGGTGTGGAAGGGCCAGATCCGCTCGACCGACGGCACCCCGCTCGCCGGTTCGGTCGAGCTGTGGCACGCCGACGGCAATGGCTTCTACAGCCAGTACGCCCCCGGCCTGCCCGAGTGGAACCTGCGCGGCACCTTCACCACCGGCCCCGACGGCAGGTTCGAGATCACCACGGTGCGCCCCGCGCCGTACCAGATCCCCACCGACGGCGCCTGCGGCAAGCTCATCGCGGCGGCCGGGTGGCACGCGTGGCGTCCGGCCCACCTGCACGTCAAGGTGAACGCCCCCGGCCACGAGGAGATCACCGCGCAGCTGTACTTCCCCGGTGATCCGCACAACCAGGACGACATCGCCTCGGCCGTCAAGCCCGAGCTCGTGCTGGACGTCCAGCCGGGCGAGGGCGGCGGCGAGGTCGTCGAGTACGACTTCGTGCTGGATCCGGTCACGGCCTGATCCGTCCGCCCCAGGGTGTCTTGTGCTGGGTGTGTGTGAGTGATGCAGCTGTGCATCACTCACACACACCCCCAGCGCATGCCCCCTGCCGGCGTTCGGTCTAGGGTGGTCGCCGCACCGCACGGGCCCGCGGGGCATGACGAGAGGGAGGGCGCATGGCCGGACGGTTCGCGCCGAGCCCGACCTCCGACCTGCACGTGGGCAACCTGCGGACCGCCGTGGTGTCCTGGCTGCTCGCCAGGTACACCGGCATCCCCCACCTCATCCGCATCGAGGACCTCGACGCGACCCGCGTCAGCGCCGCGCCCGACGTGGCCACGCGCCAACTCGCCGACCTCGCGGCGCTCGGCATCCTCCCCGACGGCGAGGTCGTGTGGCAGTCGCAGCGGCTGTCCCTCTACGAGCAGGCCCTGAGCCGACTCCCCACCTATCCGTGCTTCTGCACCCGGCGCGAGATCGCCGAGGCGTCCTCGGCCCCCCACGACGACGGGTACCGCCCCTACCCCGGCACCTGCCGCCGCCTGACGGACGCCGAGCGGGCCGCCAGGGCCGCCGTCCGGCCACCCGCGCTCCGCGTGGACGCCAAGGCCGAGGTGGTCACCGTGCGCGACCGGTGGGCCGGCGACGTGACAGGCACCGTCGACGACTTCGTCGTGCGACGCAACGACGGCGCGTTCGCGTACAACCTCGCCGTCGTGGTGGACGACCTCGCCCAGGGCGTCACCCAGGTCGTCCGGGGCGACGACCTGCTGGCCAGCTCCCCACGACAGGCCTGGCTGGCGCGTGAACTGGGTGGGTCGGAGCCGGAGTACGCTCATGTCGGGCTGGTCGTCAACGAAGCCGGCCAGCGCCTCGCCAAGCGCGACGGCGCGGTGACCTTGGCCGACCTCGCCGCATCGGGCCGGACGCCGGGGCAGGTACTCGCCACGTTGGGCCACTCCCTTGGACTGTGCGAGCCCGAGGACGACGTCGACCTCGGCACCCTGCTGGAGCGCTTCGATCCCGCCGTTCGGCCGAAACGCTGGGTGTGGCACGCTGCACCCAGCCGCGACTAGGACGTCAGGCGCCTCACGAGTCGTCCCACCGCAGTGGCCGGGACCACCTCGCCGGTCGCCAGGTACTCCAGAGCGTGGTCGTAGTGCTGGGCCTCGGCCATGACGTCGAAGGCGCGGTGGCTGCCGACGCTGAGGACGATGTCCCCCGAACGGAGTCGGGTGTCGTCCTCGGGCAGGAAGATGGTTTCACTGCCCCGCAGCAGCATGACCGGCACCGCCTGGACCCTCCGGTCGCGGTCGTCCGGGTCGCGGTAGAGGTCGCCCAACAGCACCGTCCCCCCGTGCAGGCGCCGCTCCACGGCGGGCGTGTCGACCTCCCCCACCACGAGGCGCTGGCTGTCCGGTGAGTGCCGTCCGACCGCCTCGAGGAGGCGGCCGAGCAGGGACTCGGCGTCGGCGTCCGGCATGTCCCACACGTGCGTGACGAAGTCCCAGAACGAGGGGGTGATGACGCGCGCGAGGGCCTCCTGCACCGTCAGGTGGGCCGGCACGAACACCGAGTCGGGCACGAAGGCGCGCAACAGCGGGTCGTTGCGCTGCGACCGCTGGCGCACCGCCAGGAAGAGGTCGGGGTCGACCAGGCGTGCGTGGCCGGCCAGGGCGAGGTTGGTCGCGTCGTCCGAACCGCCGGCGATCAGGCCGACCGCACCGGTGACGTCCGGGGCGCCGTCCACCGGCCACACCAGGCTCGCCGACAGGCCGGCGTCCTCGAGGTCCTGCACGATCTCGGGCCCGAAGTGGTCGTCGGACGCCACGATCCACAGGCCGTCGGGGAACTCCTCCGCGTCAGCGCTGACCCTGGTCCCCGGCGCGGCGATGAGCCAGGTGAGGAGGCGGTACGTGGCCGGGCGCCTCAGGCGCATGACGAGGTAGTTGCCGTACCGCTCGAACGGGTTCACCACGCCCTTGGCGCCGAACTCGCGCATCGCCTTGGCGATGTCGCGCACGTTCGCCCGCGAGATCACCGGGATGTCGTGGCGCAGCAGCGTGACGGCCATCACGATCGACAGGTTCACCGCGTCGTCGTCGGTCAGCGCCAGGACGCCGGCGCAGTGCTTGCTGCCCAATCCCGCCAGCCCCAGGACGGCGGGGTCGCGGGCGTCGCCGACCAGCCCGGGGACGTCGTTGGCCAGCTGGGCGCCCGTCAGCGCATCGATGGATTCGGAGTCGGCGGCCACGACGACGCAACTGCGGCCCAGCTGGTCCAGCGTCTCGGACGCGGCGCGCCCCATCTGCCCGTACCCGACGACGATCAGGAAGGGCCGACGCAGCCGCCGGACACGCCGGACGAAGGCCTGTCGCGCCAACGCAGCCTTGAAGGAATGCTCCTGCAACAGGGCGAACAGGGTGGCCAGCAAGTAGGCCCACGCGACGACGGAGGCGAAGATGCAGATCGTCACCCACAGTCGCTGTTCACGGGTGAAGGCGTACGGCGTCTCGCCGAAACCGATCGTGGTCGCGGTGTAGGCCATGAAGTAGAACGAGTCGAACACCGACATGCGGAAGGGCTGCCCCTTGTCGTCGACACCCGGGATCGCGGCCAGGCCGGCGACGGACACCGCGAAGACCACCACCACGACGATGAGCGGCGCGCGGAGGCGACGCAGCGCCAGGAACAGCGCGTCCGTGGCCGGGGCCGGCGAGGGCACCTGCACGAAGCGACGACGCAGGGTCCGCGCCGCGCCGGGCGGCGGGGGTTCGGGCGACGTCGAGGGCAGCGTCATGGCCGCGGCTCAGTGGCGGCGGAAGTTCGCCGTCTCGATGACCATGAGCACCACCGAGACCACGTTGGCCAGCACGGCGCCCAGCGCCAGCGACACCACGCTGGACATCGAGTGGGTCGAGATCGGGGCGGTGAGGATCTGGGTGTACCAGATCCAGGCGAGGGTGGCCGCGATCAGCTGGATCGTGGCGACCAGGCTCGCCGCCAGGTGGATCGCACCGATCTGCGTGCGATCACCGAACTTGAGGATCGCCGCGATGATGTTCACCACGACCGCGGCGTACAACTCGAGCACGTTGTGGTGCTCGGGGTTGCCGATGTCGCCGGTCACGTAGCCGAAGTTAAGCGTGGCGGCCAGCAGCACGAAGAAGCCGAAGACGACCTTCTCCAGGTTCATGGCGCCACCCTAGCCCCGCCGAGTGGGCCGGGGCGTGGGCGGCACGCGGTCAGGACTGGGACGCGAACAGGATGTCGACGACGTAGACGACCGTGTCACCGGCCTCGATCGGCGGGTTCTGGCTGGGCTTGTCGTAGCCCAGTGCCGGCGGGGCGATGAGGACGACCCGGGAGCCGATGGGCTGCCCCACGATGCCCTGCTGCCAGGCCGCGATGGTCTCGTCGATGTTGCCCGCGACGGGGGCGTCGAACTTGTCCTCGACCATCTCTCCCGTCTTCCACGACCACGCGCGGTAGCGGACCACGACGGTGTCGCCCGCCTCGACGGCCGGCTGGACTCCCCGGATGACCGGCGTGGCCACCAGTTCGGACGGCGGGGTGCTGCCCGTCGGGATCGTGACGGTGGGCTTGCCGCCCTCGTCGCCCAGGGTGACGGGCAGGGACGGGGTCTCGGGGGTGCCGGACGGCTCCTGGGCCGACACGGCCAGGACGTCCACGACGAACACGAGCGTGTCACCGACCTCGATGGCGGGCGGGTTGCCGCCGGAGGAGTCGTACCCGTCCGTACCCGGCATGGCGATGAGGATGCGCTGGCCCGCCTTGGTGCCGGTGAGGCCCTTGGTGAATCCGGGGACGACCTGGTTCAGGGGGAAGGGGGTGGGTGCGCCGCCGTCCCACGAGGAGTCGAACTTCTCCCCCGTGCGACCGTTGATGCCGACGTAGTGCACCTCCACGGTGCTGTCGGCCGTCGCCGCCGGCGCCGCCGCATTGCCCTCCACGATGGTCCTGGTGCGCGTCTCGTCGATCGCGAAGGGCGCCGGGACCGTGACCTCGGGTGCCGCGCCGGCTGCGCCGGCCACCGTGATGCCGTCGAGGTTGTTCGACGCCGGAACCGGCTCGCGGCTCGGCGTGGGGGTCGGTGTGGCCTCGGGGGTGGCGGACGCGGTCGCGGCGGGGGTGGCGTCCGGGGACGCGGTCGACGCGGGTGCCCCACCGCAGGCGGCGAGGGTGAGGGACAGCGCCAGCGCCGAGGCGCCGAGGACGAAACGGGAAGGACGGCGGGTCAGGTGCACCCAGCCATGCTAGCGGTCAGTGCATGGGGGGCACGAAGCCGCCCAAGGGGCGCAGCCGAGGCTCCGATCGCATCCGCGACACCAGGGCGGACGCCTCGGGCAGGCTCTCGACGAAGGGGTCGGTCAACGCCAGGTCCACCGGCTCCGGACGCCGTCCGTCGGGGCCGGGGAGGTCCCGCACCGCGAAGTGCGACCAGTCGACGGCGTGGTCGCGGCCGCCGTCCTGGGCCGCGGCCAGCAGGTCGCCGCGCAGCCGGGCGCGGGTGGCGCCGGGAGCGATCCGGGTGGCGGCGGCCACCTCGGCGTCCGTCGTGTGGCGGACGCCGTGCGCCCCCTCCCAGCGGGCGGCCAGCCCGCGGGGGCGCCCGTCCGGTCCGACACCGATCTCGTGCCAGCGCAGGTCGAGGGCGTCCAGCCGGGGATCGGTGTCGGCGAGTTTGTGCCGGTCACGCCAGGCCTCGATCACCCGACGCTTGGCGTCCCACTCGGCGCCGCTGGGTCGCCCGGCGTCGAGGGCGTCCAGCAGGTCCCGCCAGGCCCGCCAGCCGGCGCCGGTCTCGTCGGCGTCCGAGGCGAGGTCCTCGGTCGCGGCGAGGTAGGCGCGCTGCAGTCCCCGTGCGGTGACCCAGCGGCCGTCGGTGGCCGGGACGCCGGCGTCCGGGTCGCGGTTCCAGGTGCGCAGGGCCGGGAGCGGCTCGACCGGCCCGGGCGGCGGCGTCCCACCGGCCTCGGCGCGGCGCAGCACCAGCTCGGTCGCCACGACGACGAGCCACATCGGGTGCTCCAGGGAGTTGGTGTCCCCCGAGATGACGTGCAGACGGCGGTGCCGCTCGGCGTCGGCGTGCGGCTCGTCGCGCGTGTTGATGAGCGGACGCGACCGGGTGGTCTGGTTGGAGACCACGTCGGCCAGCACGTCCCCGCGCTGGGCGAGCGCGAAGCGTCCGCGGCGCCAGTGTCCCGCCCCGCCGACGAGCAGCCGCGACACCAGGAACGGCACCAGCCAGTCGCTGAGGACGCGCGGGTCTGTGGCGCGGTCCACGAGGTAGTTCTCGTGGCTGCCCCAGGTGTTCCCGAACGGGTCGACGTTGTTGCGCAGGAGCCGGAACGACGTGTCCCGGCCCTCCTCCGCCTCCAGCGCGGTCGCTGCCCGCGCCAACTCGAGCAGGAGCACGTCCCCTGCCCGCTGCGCGGTGACGACCTCGGACGCGGTGGTGCACTCCGGCGTGGCGTACTCCGGGTGCGAGCCGATGTCGAGGTACAGGCGTCCGCCCCCGCGGTGGAAGAGGTTGGTCGTCGCGTACTCGCGCGCGATCGGTGCGAACAAGCGCTGGCCGGCCTCATCCGCCGAGAGCCTGCGCCCGTCGCTCGTCACGGCGAGGCCGTACTCGGTCTCGATCCCGTAGATGCGCCGAGGCGCCACTACAGCTTGACGGCGTCCAGGAGGGCGCCGAGCTCGTCGCGGGTCAGGTCCCGGATCTGGCCGGACGGTAGGTGACCCATCTTGACCGGCCCGATCTGGGTGCGCGCGAGAGTCCGCACGGGATGGCCGACCGCGTCGAACAGGCGGCGGACGATCCGGTTGCGACCCTCGTGGATCGACAGCGTGATCATCGTGCGTTGGTCGGTCCGGATGCCGAGCTTGAGGTTGTCGGGGTTGACCCAGCCGTCCTCGAGGCGGATGCCCTTGCCGATGCGCTTCAAGGTCGCGTTGTCGACGAAGCCCTCCACCTCGGCCACATAGGTCTTCGTGAGCTCGTAGCTGGGGTGCATCATCCGTTGGGCGAAGTCGCCGTCGTTGGTGAGGAGCAGCATGCCCTCGGTGTCGGTGTCGAGCCGCCCGACGTGGAAGAGGCGGTCACGCGAGTACTTGCCCAGGAAGTCGGCGACGGCCGGGCGCCCCTCGGGGTCGTCCATCGTCGAGACGACGCCGCGCGGCTTGTTCAGCACGACGTAGACGTGCCGTCGGGGCGGCGGGATGCGGCTGCCGTCCACGCGGATGACGTCGTGGTCGGGATCGACACGGCGGCCCTGCTCGGTGACGACCTGGCCGTTCACCTCGATCCGGCCCTCCTCGATCATGATCTCGGCCGCGCGTCGCGAGGCGATGCCCGCCTGGGCGAGCGCCTTCTGCAGCCGGATCCCCTCCTCCGCCCCCATCAGGAAGGCTCGGAGAGGCGGTCGAGATCCACCGTGGCCGGCACCTCGTCGGCCGTGGCCGCCTGCTGGTCACGCTCCTCGTGCTCGGACGCCTCGGCCTCGGCCCACGCGGCGGCCTGCTCCGCGCTCGGGATCTCGATGTTCTCGCTCATGGGTCCATCATCCCGCGCGGCGGGCGTCTCGGCCAGCCCGGCCAGTTCCGCCTCCAGCAGGGACGCCTCCGGGAGGTGCGGGGCGATGGGCGGCAGGTCGTCCAGCGACGTGAGCCCCATCTTCTCCAGGAACAGCGGGCTGGTGCGCCACAGCATGGCCCCCGTCTCCTCCGAGTGCCCCGCCTCCTCGATCAACCCGCGCGTGGCCAGCGTCCGCATGACGCCGTCGACGTTCACCCCGCGGATGGACCCCACGCGGCTGCGCGAGAGGGGCTGCAGGTAGGCCACCACCGCGAGGGTCTCCAGGGCCGCCTGCGACAGCTTGGCCTGCTGGCCCTCGAGCACCCAGGTGGCGATGAGCTCGTGGTGCTCGGGACGCGTGTAGAGGCGCCAGCCCTCGCCGACCTGGCGGAGCTCGAAACCCCGCCCGGTCTCGTCGTAGAAGCCGGCGAGTTCCTCCAGCGCCTCCCACACCACGGGCGTGGGGACGTCCAGCGCTTGGGCCAGTTCGGCGGCCCCCATCGGCTCGGTCGCCATCAGCAGCAGCGCCTCCAGGGGCGCCGTCACCGTCGTGTCACGCATGTGTCTCCTCCGTGTCGCCGGACTCCGCCGGTTCCTCCTGGGGCGTCCCGCCGTCGAACTCCGCCGAGATCCGCAACTCGCCGTCGGCGCTGCCGGTCCACCGGATGGTGAGGTCGCCCAGCGGCGTCACCTGCTCGAACGCGACCGCCCGCTCGCGGGCCAGCTCCAGCAGGGCCAGGAAGCGCGCCACCACGACGAGCCGCTCGCCGGCGTCCGCCACCAGCGCGCGGAACGTCGCGGTTCCGGCCTTGCGGAGGCGCCCGACGATGATGTCCGCCTGCTCGCGGACGCTGACCGCCGGCGCGTGCAGGTGGGCCAGCGACACCGTCGGCTCCTCCCTTGGCTGGAGGGCCCGGGCCGCCAGCCAGGCCAGGTGGTCACCGTCGACGGGGATCTCCACCTCGGGGAGCAGGCGGGTGAAGGCGTCTTCCAGGCCCCCGGGTCGGGCGTGCCGCAACGCCTGCTCCGCGAGCCGCTCCCCCATGAGCCCGGCCACGACCTTGAAGGCCCGGTACTGCAGGAGGCGGGCGAACAGCAGGTCCCGCGCCTCGAGCAGCGCCAGGTCCTCGGCGTCCTCGACCTCGCCCTGGGGCAGGAGACGCGCCGCCTTGAGGTCGAGCAGGGTGGCGGCGACGACGAGGAAGGAACTGGTCTGGTCGAGGTCCCACGACTCCCCCAGGGCACGGATGTGGGCGATGAACTCGTCCGTGACGCGGCTGAGCGCGACCTCGGTCACGTCCAGCTTGTGCCTGCTGATCAGCTGCAGCAGCAGGTCGAAGGGGCCCTCGAAGTTGTCCAGCCGGAGCGTGAAGGCCGCCGGCTCGGTCACTGCGAGAGCCGCCGGACGACGTCGGCCTCTTCCCCCTGCTCGGCAAAGGCCGCCAACGCGGAGGCGATGGCCGCCCGGACGATGCGTCCCCGGTCGACGGCCAACCCGTGCTCGGCCCGGAGGTCGAGTCGCAGGCGCTCCAGGGCCAGCAACTCATCGCCGCTCACGTAGACGGTGATCTTCTCGTCGTGCCGAACCCGGCCGGTGTGCTCGACGTCCCCCGCCTGCGCCGAGGCCGGACGCCGACGCGGCGCCTTGGCCTTCGGGGTGGGCTCCGGCGCGGGATCGGACTCGCGGAGCGCGTCCGCCTCGGCGCCGATTTCGGCGGTCGAACGGAAGAGTTCGGACGCCCCGGGCAGGCCTAGGCGTCGGGACATCTCGCGAGCACCTCCCGGGCCAGGTTGCGGTAGGCGGTCGCTCCTGGGCTCGAGCTGGCGTACGTGGTGATGGGTTCCCCGGCGACGGTGGTCTCGGGGAACTTGACCGTGCGCCTGATCACGGTGTGGAACACCCTGTCGCCGAACGCCTCGACGACGCGATCCAGCACTTCGCGGCTGTGCAGCGTCCGGCCGTCGAACATGGTGCCGACGATGCCGAGGATCTCCAGCTCGGGGTTCAACCGTTCGGTGACCTTGGCGATGGTGTCGGTGAGGAGCGCCACGCCCCGCAGGGCGAAGAACTCGCACTCCAGCGGGATCATCGCCTGGTCGGCGGCCGTCAACGCGTTGACGGTGAGCAACCCGAGGCTGGGCGCACAGTCGATGATGATGATGTCGTAGGCGTTCCTGACCGTGCGCAGCGCACGACTCAGGGTCTGCTCGCGGGCGACTTCGGAGACGAGCTGCACCTCGGCGGCGGACAGGTCGATGTTGGCCGGCAGGAGGTCGAGGTTCTCGACGGAGGTCTGCAGGATGACCTCGTCGATGGAGACGTCACGGGACAACAGCAGGTTGTAGATGCTGAGGTCGAGGGTGTGGGGGTTGACCCCCAGGCCGACGGAGGCGGACCCCTGGGGATCGAAGTCCACGAGGAGGACCTTGCGGCCCGTCTCGGCGAGCGCGGCGCCCAGGTTGATCGTGGTGGTCGTCTTGCCGACGCCACCCTTCTGGTTCGTCATCGCGATGACCACGGCGTTCTTCGGTCCGGCCTTCGGCGCGCGTGGCTCGGGCAGGTCGGGCCAGGGCCGCCCGGTCGGGCCCAGGCCACTGGCCTCGGTGTCGGCATCGTCCTCGAAGAGCGCCGGATTGTGGCTCACGATGGTCCTTCCGTGGGGTCGTCACGGGTGACCTTACGCCCAAAAAGGCGACAAAGTGACTCGGCGCGCGGCCCGGCCCGGAGACGGACGTGGAGACGCTCAGGACGGCCCGCTCCCCGATCGGGCCGTCCTCCCGGTGGAGCGGTCAGGCGACGACGCCGAAGCCCTGGTCCCACCCGAACTTCTCGCCTGCGGCGAGGCTGATCTGCAGGAAGCCCATGGCCTCGAGCTCGCTGGGCAACAAGCTACGTCGGCATTGTTGAACCGTCAACCTTTTGGTACAGTTGTTGCCATGACCGACGTGCGATGGCTGAACGAGACCGAGATCGAGACCTGGCTGAAATTCCGGGCCGTGGTGGAGCTGTACCCCGGCCTGCTCGACTCCCAGCTGCGCCGCGACTCCCACCTCACCCACATGGAGTACCAGGTGCTCGCCATGCTCTCGGAGCAGCCGACCCGCACGCTGCGGATGACCGGGTTGGCCAGCCGCACCAACTCCTCGCTGACCCGCATGTCGCACGTGGTGACGCGCCTGGAGGGTCGGAGCCTGGTCGCCCGGAGCGCGTGCAAGGAGGACGGCCGGGCCACCAACGTCACCCTGACCGACGAGGGCTACCAGGTGCTCGTCGAGGCGGCGCCGGGTCACGTCACGCAGGTCCGCGAGTCGTTCCTGGACGCCCTGAGCGCCGAGCAGCTCGAGCAACTCGCCGCGATATCGGACGCGATCCTCGACCGCATCGATCCCGATGGACGGATGACCGCCCGCTGACCACGACAGCCCGTCAGGCCCGCGCGCGCGGGTGCGAACTGAGGAAGACCTCCCGCAGGTGCTCGACGGTCACGAGCGTGTAGATCTGCGTGGTGGTCACCGAGGCGTGCCCGAGGAGCTCCTGCACCACCCGCACGTCCGCCCCGCCATCGAGGAGGTGCGTCGCGAACGAGTGGCGCAGCGTGTGCGGGCTCACTGGCACCCCGAGGCGGGCGCGCTCGCCGCACTCGGTGAGGATGTTGAAGGCGGACTGTCGGGACAGGCGTCCGCCGCGCGCGTTGAGCAGCAGCGCCGGGCCGGGCCGCGACGCCCGGGCGATGAAGGTCGGACGCCCACGCACCAGCCACTCCCCGACGGCCGTCCGGGCGAAGGACCCCAGGGGCACGATCCGTTCCTTGCGCCCCTTGCCGAAGAGCCGGACGCCCAGGTCGGGATCCTGGAGTTGCGCCGAGACGTCGTCCACGTCCAACGCGCAGACCTCCGAGACACGCGCGCCGGTGCCGTAGAGCAACTCCAGCAGCAGGGCGTCCCGCAGGCCGACCGGCGTCGTGCGGTCCGGGACGTCCAACAATGCCTGCACCTGGTCGACCGACAGTGCCTTGGGGAGGCGCTTCCCCTGCTTGGGGGCCGAGACGCGAGCGGCCGGGTTGTCGTCCGCGTCACCGTCGCGGACGGCGAACGCGTGGAACCCCCGGACGGACGCCACCGCACGCGCCACACTGGAGGGCGCCAGCGGCGGACGGTCCACTCCCCCGGCCCGCAGCCGCTCCGCGAACGCCTGCACCTGGTCGGGGTGCACGTCGGCGACGGAGGTCACCCCCTCGCCTGCCAGGAAGGCCACGTATCGGGCGAGGTCACGCCGGTAGCCCGACACGGTGTGCACCGAGGCGCCCACCTCGGCCTCGAGGTGGTCCAGGTAGGCGCCGACGGTTCGCTCGAGGGGGGTCAACGCGGCCGCGTCTGTCCGCCGAGGGCATGGATCCGGGCGTCGCGAGCCTGTTTCGCCCCGCGCGCGGGCCACGGGCTGTCGGCCGGACGCAGCGCGTCCACCCTGCCGGTGCGCAGGGCGGCGTACGCGGCCAGGGTGCCGACCACCATCGTGGGGTTCTGGATGCGTCCGGCGTAGATCGCCTCCACGAGTTCGTCGAGGGCGACCAGGCAGACCTCCATCTCGGCCTCCTCGTGTTCGACCACGAACCCGTCGGGACGCCCCACCCGCGTCAGGCCCCGGGCCAGGAAGACGCGGAGCGTCTCCTGCAGGCAGCCCGGGGACGTCATGTAGTCGACCAGGATGCGCCAGTCGGACGCCGCCAGCTCGACCTCCTCGGCCAGCTCGCGTTGGGCCGCCGCCAGCCACGAGGTCTCCCCCGCGTCGATGAGGCCGGCCGGAGGCTCGACCAGCCGGAATCCGACCGGGTGCCGGAGTTGGCGCACGACCACGACGCGCTCGGCGTCGTCGAGGGCGATGATCCCCACCGCGCCGGGGTGCAGGAGGTAGTCGCGCTTCATCACCTCGCCGGCCGGGGTCAGGACCTCGTCACGGACGAAGTCGGACACGAGCCCGCCGCCCAGCAGTGTGTGGGAACGCACCGGCCAGGCGAGCGGCTCGTCGGTGACCTCGTCACCGGTCAGGACGCGCAAGGAGGACGACACGGGGTTCATCCCACCAGACGCTGGCTGCGCCGGCGTTCGAGGGCGGCGGAGACGAGGCCCGCGAACAACGGGTGCGCCTGGGTCGGGCGCGACTTCAACTCGGGGTGGGCCTGGGTCGCCACGAAGAACGGGTGCTGCGCGCGGTCGAACTCGACGAATTCGACGAGGGTGCCGTCCGGGGAGGTGCCCGAGACGTGCAGTCCGGCCGCCTCGAGCCGGTCACGGTAGGCGTTGTTGACCTCGTACCGGTGCCGGTGCCGCTCGGAGACCTCGGTGGTTCCGTACGCCTCGGCGACGAGCGACCCCTCCTGCAGCACGGCCGGGTAGGAGCCCAACCGCATCGTGCCACCCAGGTCGCCGGCGCCCTCCACGAACGCGTGCTGCTCGGCCATCGTCGAGATCACCGGATGCTCGGTGCGGGGGTCGAACTCCGTGGACGCCGCGCCCGGCAGGCCCGCCAGGTTGCGGGCCACCTCCATCACCATGCACTGCAGGCCCAGGCACAGGCCCAGCGTGGGGATCCCGTTCTCCCGCGCGTAGGTGAGCGCACCGAGCTTGCCCTCGACACCCCGGATCCCGAAGCCCCCCGGGACGACGACGGCATCGACGTCGCCGAGCAGACGAGCCGCCCCCTCGTGCGTCGCGCACTCATCCGACGGCACCCAGCGGATGTCGGCCCTGGCCCAGTGGTGGAACGCACCCGCGCGGAGTGCCTCCGTGACCGACAGGTAGGCGTCGGGCAGGTCCACGTACTTGCCGACCAGCGCGATCGTCACGTCCTCCCGGGGGTGGCGGACGCGCTGGAGCAGGTCGTCCCAGCGACGCCAGTCGACGTCGCGGAACTTCACGCCCAGGCGACGCACGACGTAGGCGTCCAACCCCTCGTTGAAGAGGACCGCGGGGATCTCGTAGATGGACGAGGCGTCGGGACAGGAGATGACGGCCTCCTCGTCCACGTCGCACATCAGCGCGATCTTGCGCTTGATCGAGGCGGGCACGTCGCGGACGCAGCGCGCCACAACGGCGTCCGGCGTGATGCCGACCTGACGCAGGGCGGCGACGGAGTGCTGGGTGGGCTTGGTCTTGAGTTCACCGGACGGCCCGATGTAGGGCACCAGGGACACGTGCAGGAAGAAGCAGTTCTCGCGGCCGACCTCGCGGCGCACCTGTCGGGCCGCCTCCAGGAACGGGAGCGACTCGATGTCGCCGACGGTGCCGCCGATCTCGTGGATCACCACGTCGGTGTGCTCGCCGGCCATCGCCTGCATGTCGTCGCGAATCTGGTTCGTGATGTGCGGGATCACCTGCACGGTGTCCCCCAGGTAGTCGCCGCGCCGCTCCTTGGCGATCACGGTCGAGTAGACCTTTCCCGTGGTGATGTTGGCCTCGGCGGAGAGGTTGACGTCCAGGAACCGCTCGTAGTGGCCGATGTCCAGGTCTGTCTCGGCGCCGTCCTCGGTGACGAACACCTCGCCGTGCTGGAACGGGTTCATGGTGCCGGGGTCGACGTTGAGGTACGGGTCGAGCTTCTGCATCGTGACGCGGAGTCCCCGCGCGACGAGCAAGGAGCCGAGGCTGGAGGCCGTCAGGCCCTTGCCGAGGGAGGAGGCGACGCCCCCGGTGACGAAGATGTGCTTGGTCTGCTGCGCGATGCCCACGGACCTCCAGCATACGTCCGTCGCGCACCGGCCCGCACCGGGAGGCAGGGCCGGGGCGATGTTGGAACATGTTCGACACACAACGCGATCGGGTGGATTTTTCGGACCGCCTCCGGTTCGATCGGTGCATGGACGTCGAACTCGTCGAGATCCGGGACTTCCTGGCACGGCACGAACCCTTCGACACGCTGCCCCCGGCCGTGCTGGACGAGCTGCCCCGGCAGCTCACGGTCAAGTACTACCGCCGCGGGACGCCGATCGTGAGCCTGGGGCAGCGCAACAACCACCTGTTCATCCTCCGCTCCGGCGCGGTCAACATCATCGACGCCCAAGGCGCCCTCGTGGAGCGCAACGACCCCGGCGGCAGTTTCGGCGTGTCCTCGGTGCTGTCGGGGGACCCCAGCCTCTACACGCTGCGCGCCCACGAGGACTCGCTCTGCCTCCTGCTGCCCAGCGAGGTCTTCCACGCCCTGATGGGCGAGCACCGTGAGTTCGCCGACTTCTACCTGCGCCGGCAGGCGGGCCGGCTGCGCCATGCCGTCGCGGCGACCCATGCCGAGGGGGCCGGGTCGGCCATCCTGCGCACGCGCGCGAGCGAGATCATCCGCAGGGACCCAATCACCATCAGCCCGGACCGCACGATCCGCGAGGCGGCCGAATCGATGACCGAGCACCGGGTCTCGGCATTGCTGGTCACCGAACCGGCCGGCGACCCCGCCGGCCGGCTGGTCGGCATCCTCACCGACCGCGACCTGCGCACCAAGGTCATCGCCCAGGGGCGTCCGACCGACGCACCCGTGGCGACGGTGATGACCCCCGACCCGGTCACCATCGACCCCGACACCCTGGCGTTCGAGGTCTTGGTCCTGCTGGCGCGCCGCGGCTGGCACCACCTGCCCGTCGTGGAGGGCGGACGGCTGCTGGGCATGGTCTCCTCCGGTGACCTCATGCGCTTGGAGCAGGCCAACCCCAGCTACCTCGTCGGGGAGGTCGAGAAGCAGACCGACGTGCCCGGCCTCGTCGCGAGCGCCCGACGCATCCCGCAGGTGGTGATGCACGCCGTCACCCAGGACGCCACCGCCGAGGACGTCGCGCGCGTCGTCACCGCGATCGTGGACGCCCTCACCCGCAGGCTCCTCGAGATCGCCGAGGTCGAGCTCGGCCCGGCCCCGGTCCCCTACTGCTGGGTCGCGCTCGGCTCCCAGGGGCGCCTCGAGACCGGCCTCCAGTCCGACCAGGACAACGCGATCATCATCGACGACTCCGCCACCGACGAGCAGGTCGCGTGGTTCGGCCAGCTCGCGGACCAGGTCGTCGACGGACTGGAGGCGTGCGGCTTCGAGCGGTGCCCCGGCGACATGATGGCGTCGAACCCGCAGTGGCGCGTTCGTCGCTCCACCTGGGGCTCCCACTTCGCGGGGTGGATGAACGCCCCCGAGCCGGACGCCCTGCTCAACGCGCAGACCTTCTTCGACATGCGTCCCGTCCACGGGGACCAGCGACTGTACGAGACCCTGCAGGCCGCGGTCGTCCAGCGGGCCCCGGGCGCGACGCGCTTCCTCGCCCACATGGCCAAGCAGGCGCAACGCTTCGAACCGCCGATCGGGTTCTTCCGTGACTTCGTCCTGGCCGACTCCGGCGAGCACGCCAACACCCTCGACATCAAGGCGGGCGGCGTCGCGCCGATCGTCCAGATGGCGCGATTGTTCGCCCTCGCCAAGGGCGACACCGACCTCAACACGCACGATCGCCTGCAGCAGGCCGCGAAGTCCGGTGCGCTCTCGGCGGACAAGGCGGACGACCTCGCCGACGCCTTCGAGTTCATCAACTACGTGCGCCTGCGCCACCAGGTCCGCCAGCTCAAGAACGGCGACTCCCCGGACAACCACGTCCTGCCGGCCGCGCTCAGCTCGTTCGAACGGCGTCACCTGCGCGAGGCCTTCACGATCATCCGGTCGATGCAGAAGGCGCTCGCGTTCACCTACCGCACCGACGTCACCTCGTGATGGCCGGCCTGTTCAGACCGTCGTTGGAGCGTCGTCGCGCCCGGGCCGCGGCCCGGGCGTCCGGTGCGTTGGCGGACTTCTACCGGGTGCCGGTGCAACCGCCGAGCACTCCGGCGTCAGCCTTGCGCCTGTTGGCCCTCGACGTGGAGACCACCGGCCTGGACCCCCGGAAGGACACCGTGCTGAGCGTCGGCTGGGTGCCGGTCGACGGGGAGGCGATCACGCTGGCGGGCGCCGGCCACCTCGTGCTGGCCGCGGACACCGAGGTGGGCCAGTCGGCGGTGTTCCACGGCATCACCGACGACCAGGTCGCCGCCGGGACGCCCGTCGCGGAGGCGGTCGACCAGGTGTTGGACGCGCTGGCGGGCCGGGCCATGCTCGCCCACTTCGCCATGATCGAGACGCGGTTCCTGTCCCTGCTGTGCGAGCGGCTGTACGGGGCGCCGCTGGTCACCCCCGTCGTCGACACCCTGGTCCTGCACGACCGGTTCATCAACCGCGGCTTCGACGACGAGGCGCGTGCCGGGGAGTTGCGCCTGTGGACTGCCCGGACGCGCTACGGCCTCCCCCGCTACAAGGCCCACAGCGCACTGACGGACGCCATCGCGTGCGCCGAGCTGTTCCTGGGGCACGTCGCCGAGGTGTCGGCGGAACGACCGCAAACCCTGGCGACGCTCAGCTCCTGAGCGCTTGGTCCCTTCGGCAACTGGTTGCCCGCGGTTGGCCAACCCGTAACCCAACAAGGGGCAACGCGAAACCGAGCGGGTCTAACTTCTCGGGCGTGACCACTTCCACGGTGTCGGCTCGCGCCACGACGACGGACGACCCGCCCCGGCGCAAGCAGCGCTGGAACCTGCGGGAGGTCCTTCTCGCGGTCGTGCTGGTCGCCCCCAACCTCATCCTGCTGGCTGTCTTCACGTACCGCCCGCTGCTCGACAACGTCCGGTTCTCGCTCTACGACTGGAACATCAGCTCCCCCACCGCGCGCTTCATCGGCCTGGGCAACTACGTCGAGTGGTTCACCTCCTCGGACACGTTCATGATCGTGTCCAACACGGTCATCTTCACCGTCGCGGCCGTCGTCGGCTCGATGGTGCTCGGCCTGGCACTGGCGCTGCTGCTGGACCAGAAGCTGTTCGGCCGTGGCGCCGTCCGATCCCTGGTGTTCATGCCGTACGTCATCTCCGGCGCGGCGATCGGCGTCGCCTTCCAGTTCGTGTTCGACCCCAGCTTCGGCCTCATCCAGGACGTCCTGGGCCGGTTCGGCCTCAGCTCCCCCAACTTCTACCAAGTGCCCGGTTGGGCCCTCTTCATGGTCACGGTCACGTACATCTGGAAGAACCTCGGCTATGTCTTCGTCATCTACCTGGCAGCCCTCCAGGGCCGCCGCAAGGATCTCGACGAGGCCGCCGAGATCGACGGCACGTCGGCCGTCCGCCGGCTGTTCCGGGTGACCCTGCCCCAGCTGCGCCCGACGACGTTCTTCCTGTCGGTGACGGTGTTGCTGTCGAGCTTCCAGGTCTTCGACATCATCCAGGCCATGACCGGCGGCGGCCCGCTCGGCATCGGCACGACCACGATGGTCTTCCAGGTGTACCAGGAGACCTTCACCAACGCCCGGGCCGGGTACGGCGCCACGGTCGCCTCGATCATGTTCCTGGTCGTGCTGGTGATCACGCTCATCCAGGTCCGTTTCCAGGACAGGCAGGACTGAGCCCATGAGCACCGAGTACGCCCCTGTGGTCAGCCCCGTCGTCCCCTCCCCGGCGTCCGACGGACGGCGGGCGCCGCGCCGGCGCCACCCCGACGAGAAGTCCCTGGGCGCGAGGATCACGGGGTACCTCGCCCTGGCCGTGACCGTCGCCGTCATCGCCGTCCCGCTCTACTTCATCCTGGTGACCTCGCTGAAGACCCACCCGGACATCTACTCCGACCCGGTGACGTGGTGGCCGAACCCGTTCGCGCCGGAGAACTACGCCTACCTCACCGAAACGGTGCCGTTCCTCACCTACCTGAGGAACTCCATCGTGATCACGGCGGTGCTGACCGTCGTCCAGGTCACCTTGGGCGTCCTCTCGGCGTACGCGTTCGCGTTCCTGCGTTTCCCGCTGCGCAACACGCTGTTCCTGGTGGTCATCGCCGCGCTCATGGTGCCCAACCAAATCACCATCATCAGCAACTACTCACTGGTCGCGAACCTGGGCTGGCGCAACACGTTCCAGGGCATCATCGTGCCGCTGGCGGGCGTCGCGTTCGGCTGCTTCCTCATGCGCAACCACTTCCTGAGCCTGCCCAAGGAGATCATGGAGGCGGCGCGCCTGGACGGGACGAGCTTCTTCCGAACGCTGTTCCGCGTCGTCCTCCCCCTGTCCTGGCCCACGGTCATCGCGTTCACGCTCATCACGATCGTGACCGAGTGGAACCAGTACCAGTGGTCGTTCCTCATGTCCGACACCGATGCCGTCATGCCGCTGCCGGTCGGCCTGACCAAGCTGCAGCAGAACGAGGGTCTCACCAACTGGGGCCCGGTCATGGCCGGCACGGTCCTGACCGTCCTGCCGATCCTGGTCATCTTCCTGGTCCTCCAGAAGCGGATGATCAAGGGCCTCACCGCCGGCGCCGTCAAGGGCTGATCCCGCCCCCGACCCCACCCCCACCCCAGACCGGACGCCACCGCGTCCGACCCCGCACCACCGACCGAAAGGCACCACCATGATCAACCGCCGTTCCTTCCTCGGCCTCGCCGGGGCCGGCGTCACCGCCGCAGCGCTCGCCGGCTGCGCCGGCCCGGGCACCGCCCCGGCCGCCGCGCAGCAGGCGTCGACGGGTCCGCTGCAGTTCTGGTCCAACCACCCCGGGTCGTCGAAGGAGGTCGAGCAGAAGATCATCGACGCCTGGAACGCGGCCAACCCCGACTCCAAGGTGGAGTTGATCGACGGCGGCGCCAACTACGAGGAGCTCGGCCAGAAGTTCAACGCCGCGCTCGCCGGGGGCCAACTGCCCGACGTGATCGTCGCCTCCGACGTCACCTGGTTCAACTTCGCCCTGAACGGCGCCACGGCCGCGCTGGACGACCTCTGGAAGGAGGCCGGCGTCAAGGCCGACACCTACGTCGACACCCTGCGTGAGGACTACGCCTACGACGGCAAGCACTACGGGATGCCCTACGCGCGCTCGACCACCCTCATGTACTGGAACACCGACCTGCTCCAGGCCGCCGGCCTGCCGGTCGACCGCGGTCCCGAGACGTGGGACGAGTTCGCCGAGTGGGCGGGCAAGCTCAAGCCCCTCCTGGGCGACAAGCCCGTCCTGATGATCCCGGACGGCAGCAACTACCTCGACTGGTACTTCCAGGGCATGATCTGGACGTTCGGCGGCAAGTACTCCGACGAGTGGAAGCCGGCCTTCACCGACGCCAACTCGATCAAGGCGGGCGAGTTCCTCGCCGAGCAGTACAAGCTCGGCCACATCGGCATCGCCAAGGACGCCAACAACACCTTCGGCATCGGCGGCTCCGCGGGCCTGCTGCAGTCCACCGGTTCGCTGGGCGGCCTGACCAAGGCGGCGAAGTTCCCGTTCATCACCACCTACCTGCCCGGCCCCAAGCCGGGGGCGTGCACCGGTGGCGCCGGCCTCGCCATCCCCGCGGGCATCGCCAAGGAGCGCCAGCTCAAGGCGGTGAAGTTCGTGGACTTCCTGACCAACACCGCGAACACGATCGCCTTCACCCAGGCCACCGGCTACATGCCCGTCCGCAAGGACGCCGTGGAGGACCCGGCCGAGAAGGCCTACCTGGAGCAGAACCCGAACGCCATGACCGCCATCAAGCAACTCAACGAGAACACGGCCCCGCAGGACGCGGCCCGTGTCTTCGTGCCGGGTGGTGGCGCCCGCATCGGTGGGGCGCTCGACAAGATCACCGTCGGTGGCCAGGACGTGACCACGGTCTTCACCGCCCTGCAGGAGGAGACCCAGAAGGTCATCGACCGCGACATCACGCCCAAGCTGAAGAAGTGACCTCGCGTCTGTTGACCACCCCGTAGCTCCAGGAGGAACACCATGGCGACCGTCGAGTTCCGGCAGGCTTCGCGCATCTACGACCCCAAGCGGCCCCCCGCGGTGAACCGCGTGTCGCTGACGATCGGCGACGGCGAGTTCCTCGTCCTCGTCGGCCCGTCCGGCTGCGGCAAGTCGACCACCCTGCGCATGCTGGCCGGTCTGGAGCCGGTCGACGAGGGCTCGATCCTCATCGACGGCGTCGATGTCAGCAACACGCCTGCCCGGGACCGCGACACCGCCATGGTGTTCCAGAGCTATGCCCTCTACCCCAACATGACCGCGCGCCAGAACCTGGCGTTCGCGCTCGAGAACGCGAAGGTCCCCAGGGCCACCATTGCGGAGAAGGTGGTCAGGGCCGCCGCCATGCTCGAGTTGGAGGACCTGCTGGACACCAAGCCCGGCGCCATGTCGGGTGGCCAGCGCCAGCGCGTGGCCATGGGTCGCGCCATCGTGCGCGACCCCAAGGTCTTCTGCATGGACGAGCCGTTGTCCAACCTGGACGCCAAGCTGCGCGTCTCGACCCGCTCACAGATCGCACACCTGCAGCGCGAACTCGGAGTCACCACGGTGTACGTCACCCACGACCAGACCGAGGCCATGACCATGGGCGATCGGGTGTGCGTGCTCAGGGACGGCGTCCTCCAGCAGGTGGACTCCCCCACGACCCTCTACGAGAGGCCCATCAACACGTTCGTGGCGGGCTTCATCGGCTCCCCGGCCATCTCGCTCCTGGACGGGGTCACCGTCACCGACGGCCGCGCCGTCATCGGCGAGGGTCACGGCACCGACCTCGGGTTGCCGCGCCCGTGGAGCTCCCGCGTCGGCGACCGGGTGGTGGTGGGCATCCGCCCGGAGAACTGGGAGGTCGTCGGCTCGGGCGCGGCGCGTCCCGACGGTGCGCTTCCCCTCCAAGTCGAGCTCGTGGAGAACCTGGGGTCGGAGCTGTTCCTGCACTGCGCCCCGATCATGACGGACGACTCACCCGTCTCGGTCCGCGGTCGCCGCGTGGTGATCCGTGCGGACAAGCGATCACGTCACGTGGCCGACGAGGTGCTGCACGTGCGTCCGCGGACGGGCGAGGCGAACTTCTTCGACCCGACGTCCGAGGTCAACCTCGAGTACCTCGCGAACTGACCCCCCGCACCGGGCTCAGGCGTAGGCGCGCGGACCGAAGATCGTCGTCCCGAGCCGGACGCAGGTCGATCCACACTCCACCGCGAGTTCGTAGTCGCCCGACATGCCCATGCTGAGCGTGTCGAAACCACCCCCGTGCTCGTCGCGGAGGCGGTCCCGCAGGTCGGTCATGGTGGTGAAGCAGGAGCGGACGTCATCCTGGTCGTCCGTGTTCGTCGCGAGCGTCATCAGCCCACGGACCTCGAGCCCGTCCAGCTGCCGCACCGCGCGCACGGCGGCGGCGACCTCGTCGGGCGCGAACCCGAACTTGGTCTCCTCCCCGGACGAGTTGACCTGGACCAGCACCGGGAGCCTGCGCCCCAGCGCCTGCATCCGGCGGTCGAGCACCTCGGCCAGTTTCAGCGAGTTCAGCGCTTGGAACTCGGCCGCCAACTCCGCGACGATCCTGGCCTTGTTCGACTGCAGATGGCCGATGAAGACCCAATCGAGGGCCAGGTCGGCCAGCTCGGACGCCTTGGCCTCGAGTTCCTGCGGGCGGCTCTCGCCGAACCGGACGGCCCCCCAGGCGTGCGCCTCACGGATGGCCTCGCTGGGGTGCGTCTTGCTGACCGGGAGCAGTTCGACCTCGCCGGGGTCACGCCCCACGCGCGCACAGGCGGCATCGATGCGGGAGCGGGCGGTGGTGAGTTGGTCGGCGATGGTCACCGTCCCATCTCACCACGTCCGGGCAGCCTCAGAGGGATCCGTCGTCGACGTCAGGGCCAGCGCGCGGCCAACGACAGGACGGCGAGCGAGGCGAGCACGGCGAACGCCAGGGCGATGCCCGCGTACAGCTCGGTGACCTCCTGGTCGACCTTCTCGAAGCCGACCGACCGCGCGATCGAGGAGTAGACGCGCTGCAATTCGTTGCGTGACCCCGCTTGGAACGCCTCGCCGCCCGACTCGCGGGAGACTGCGCTCAGCTCAGCCGGGTTGACCGGGACGGGTTCACGCCGGCCGTTGCTGACGACGTAGCCGCCGGGCGTTCCGTACGCGATGGTGTACACGGGGATGCCGGAGGCCTTGGCGTCGCGCGCGGCGGCCAACGAAGGACGGCCGATGTTGGTGGTGCCGTCCGACAGCAGCACGATCGCACCCGGCGTGGGTGCGTCCGGATCCAGGGGGTCGGGGGGCACGAGCTGCAAGGCGTCGAGTGAGGAGTAGATGCCCTCACCGATGGCCGTGGAAGGCGCCAACTGCAGGTTCTCGATCGCCCGCTTCACCAGCCCGCGGTCCTGCGTGGGCGGCGTGATGATGGAGGACGACCCCGCGAACGCCACCAGCGACACGTTGAAGCCACGCGGCAGCAGGTCCACGAAGCTCACGGCCGCCTCCTTGGCCGCGTCCAGTCGGTTCGGCTCGACGTCGGTGGCCTCCATCGAGCGGGAGACATCGATCGCCATCACGACGGTTGCCCGCTCACGCGGCACGTCGACGGCGTCCTTCGGCTGGGCGAACGCCACGACGAGCGAGGCGAGGCTGCCCACGGCCGCCACCACGGCGACGTGCCTCTTCCACGCGGCCTGCTTCGGCATCACCTTGGCGAGGTTGTCGATGCCGACCCTGCGCGACCGGGACCGGCTTCGCCCCACCAGGAGGGCGTACAGACCCAGCAGGGCGGGAACCAGCGCGAGCAGCCACAGCCGCTCGGGGTGGAAGAACGCGATCAACGGCGTCATCACGGCCACCTCGCCCCCAGTGAGACGGCGGCCAGGGCGGCCAGCACCGCGAACGCGAGGCCGTATCCGGCCCACGTCGCGGTGGTCTCCTTCTTGACCTCCTCGAAGCCGACCTCCGACCCGAGGTTCTGGTACACGCGGCTGAGGTCACCGGCCGACTCGGCCGTGTACGTCGTGCCGCCGGACACCTTCGCGATCTCGGCCATGAGCTCCTCGTCCGGCGGAACGCGCTCGCGCTTGCCGTCGAGGTCGACCGACCCGTTCTCGGTGCCGTAGGCGATGGTGTGGACGGGGACGTTCGCGTCCCGCGCGGCAGCGGCCCCCTGGATCGGCGACCGCCCGGCGGTGTTGACCCCGTCGGACAGGAGCACGATGGCGCCCGGCGCTGTGGACCCGTCGTCACCGCGGGGAGCCATCTGGATGGCGCTGAGTGCGACGTAGAGGGCGTCGCCGACCGCCGTGGAGTCCTGCAGCGTGAGGGCGTCGATGGCGCGGTTGGCGTACACACGGTCGGTGGTCGGGCTCAGGCGGGTGGCAGGGTTGCCGGACAGGCTGACCACGGCCACGTTGTAGCGCTCCGGCAACTCCGAGAGGAAGGCCTTCGACAGGCGTTGGGCCGCCTCCAACCGGGAGGGCTCGACGTCCGTCGCGGCCATGGACCGGGACACATCGATCACCAGCACCACGGTGGCGCGTTCGCGCGGCACCTTCTCGACGCCGTTCGGACGCGACCAGGCGAGGACCAGCGCGACCAAGGAGGCCAGGGAGAGCGCCACGGCCAGGTGACGGCGCCACTGCGACTGCCGGCGCACCACGCGACCCAGGACGGCGGTGTTGGTGAACCGCATGCCTTGCCGCCCCTTGCGGCGGGAGGCCCACAGGTACGCGGCGACCAGGACCGGGACCAGGAGGAGCCACCACAGGCGCTCGGGCTGCAGGAACATCTCCGACAGGTTCACCGGGTCACCCCCTGGGGCGGCTGGTGGAGTTGGGCGGCGACCCGCCGGTACGCCAGGACGAAGCGTGCGATGTCCTGCACCCAGTCACGGTCGGTCCGCAGCTGGATGTGGCCCACCCCCGCTCGGCGCAGGGAGATGCGGACGCGCTCGCGTTGGGCGGCGGCGGCGGCGTTGAAGCGCGCCCGGGCGTCGGCGTCCGACGTGTTGATGTAGCGGGCGAACTCCGACTCCGGATCCCGGATCAGGATGTCCCCGACGTCGGGGAACTGGACCTCGCGGCGGTCGACGACCTCGACGCAGATGACCTGGTTGCGCACGGCGAGCCGGCGCAGCGCCCGCTCCCAGTCGGGGGCGACGTTCGGGTCGAGCTCGGTGTCGTTCGGGGAGAGGAAGTCGGACACGACCACCCGCAGCCCCCGCCGCCGCTGGGTGCGGGCGAGTTGGTCGATGCCCTTGGCCAGCGTGTAGGGCCCCTCGCTGTGGTCGGGCACGATCGGCTCGGACAACAGTCGGCTGAGCAACGAGTACAGCGCCATGCGGCCGGAGCGGGCCGGGATGCGCACCAACGTGTCGGGGCGCATCAACACCCCCCCGAAGCGGTCGCCCTGCTGCTGGCCCAGGAACCCGATGGTCGCGATCGCGGCGATGCCCAGGTCGCGCTTGGTGACACCCTCGGTGCCCCAGTTCATGGACGGAGTGACGTCCAACAGCGCCCACACCTCGAGCTCGCGGTCGGCGATGGTGTCGCGGACGTGGGGCGTCCGGGTGCGGGCCGTCACGGCCCAGTCCATCTTCCGGACGTCGTCGCCGGGGACGTAGGCCCGGGCGTCGTTGGTCTCCGACCCGGGGCCGGGCAGCAAGCCGCGGTGGTCGCCCTGGAGGAAGCCCTCCATGCGCCGGACGATCGTCAGCTCGAGTCGCTTCAACGCCTGTTCTGGCGCGAGCTTGCCCAGGGGCAGCGTCGCACCGGTCGGTTCGCGCAGGACGGACGCCACGGCGCCCAGGTCATCCGCGGGTGGCGCGAAGCCGGGCGACTCCCGGTTCGGCAACTGCTCAGAGGCCATCGGGCGGCGCCTGGTGGGCCTCGACACGCGGCTCGTAGCGGTGCTCCTCCCGGGCCTGAGCGCGCTGCTGCTCATTCCAGACCGGCGTCGGTGCGGGCACCATGGCCACGATCCGCTCCACGACCTGGGTGGGCGAGACGTTGTCGGCGATCGCGTCGAAGCCGAGGACCATGCGGTGGGCCATCACGTCGCGGGCGACCGCCTGGACGTCGGTGGGCAGCACGTAGTCACGGCCGTGGATCAGCGCCAGCGCACGGGCGGCGGCCACCAGGCCGAGCGTCGCGCGCGAGGAGGCGCCGACCTGGATCACCGGCGCCAGGTCGGGCATGCCGAACTCGGTCGGCGTCCGTGTCGCGAGCACGAGGCGGACGACGTACTCGGCGACGAGGTTGTGCACGAACACGTTGCTCGCCTGGTCCTGCAGCGCCTTCACGCGCACGGGATCGAGGATGGTGCGCGCCTCGGGGGGACGCACCGACATGCGGCGCAGGATCTCGAACTCCTCGTTGCCACGCGGGTAGGGCACGTCGACCTTGAGGAGGAAGCGGTCGCGCTGCGCCTCGGGCAGCGGGTAGACACCCTCGGACTCGATGGGGTTCTGGGTGGCGATGACGATGAACGGCTGCGGAACCGGGTAGGTCTTGCCGCCGATGGAGACCTGCTTCTCGGCCATCAGCTCGAGCATGGCGGACTGCACCTTGGCGGGCGCTCGGTTGATCTCGTCGGCGAGCACGAAGTTCACGAACACCGGGCCGAGGCTGACGTCGAACTTCTCCTGTTGTGCCGAGTAGATGCGGGTACCGACGATGTCGGACGGCACCAGGTCGGGCGTGAACTGGATGCGCGCGAAGTCGCCGCCGACCACTTGGGCGAACGTCCGGACGGCCAGCGTCTTCGCGGTGCCGGGCACGCCCTCGAGGAGGACGTGCCCCTTGGCGAGCAGGCCGACCATCAGCTGTTCGACCATGTGCTCCTGGCCCACGATCACGGACTGCACCTCGGCGATCGCCTCACCGAGGACGTCTGCCGCCTCGCGCGTGGAGGTGGTCTGGGCTGGGCTTGTCACGCGCGTTGTCTCCTCGTTGTGTCGGACTCCGCAAAACCTTACCCGGTTGTCCTGAGGGGGCCACCGAGGGGATCGGGCACAATGGACCCCGATGACCGAGCCACTGCTGTACCCGCTCCTGGCGGTCGACCCGCCGCGCGTGGGCGACTGGTGGCTCGACGCGCGCCTGGTGGCCACCCCCTCCGGCGTCGCCTACACCGCCCACTCCGAGGCGGGCGAGCACGTGATGCTCGTCCTGCTGAGCGAGGGCGCGAGCGCGGACGCCGCGGCCGTGGACCGGCTCGCGGGCACCGTCGACAAGATGCACATCGACACGGTGCTGGCCCGCGGCGGCCGCGGGCAGTCCGGCGGACGCCTCGGGCACCGCACGGTGCCTCCCGCCGACACGCCGCCGGCGCCGGACGCCGTCCCGGAAGCCCCGTGGGTGGCGCTCGCGTGGGACGGCAGCGGTGCCGCCGTGGACGAGGCCCACCGGATCCTCGCCGAGGTCGACCTCAGCTGGCTGCCACCCAAGGGCACGCCGTCCGGCCCCGACTACGAACTGCCGTGGATAGACAAGGTCACCCCGGGACTGACCCGCACGTGGCCGCTGCCGTGGCCCGGGCGGACGACCCGGGCGGGCTGGCTGTCCATCTTGGCCTCCTGGCTCATCATGATGCTGCTCATGGCGCTGGCGGTGCTGATCGCGATCCTCATCTTCCAGGCCACGCCGCCCCAGGCGCCGCCTCCCCCCGTGCCGACGTCGGCGTCCGGTTCCGCCTCGGCGTCCCCGGAGTCCGGGTCGCCGTCACCCGAGTCGGGTTCCCCCTCACCGGCGTCCGCCCAGCCGACGCCCGGCGAGACGGGAGGGGCCCCCTCCCCCACCCCGGACCGACGGTTGTGACCGCCGTCCGCCTCATCGCCACCGACCTCGACGGGACGCTGCTCGACCCCTCCGGCCGCATCACCGCATCCGAGGCGGACGCGCTGCGTGCCGCGTCCGACGCCGGCATCGTCATCGTGGTCGCCACCGGCCGACCCTTGCGCTGGCTGGACGTCCTCGGCCCCATCGCGGACGCCGACCCCCTCGTGGTGGCGAGCAACGGCGCGGTCGTCTACGACCTGCACCGCGACGAGGTCGTGCACAGCCATGCGCTTCCGGTCCCCCTGATCCGGTCGCTCGCCGCCGACCTGCGCGATGCGCTCCCCGAGCTGTTGTTCGGCGTGGACGAGGGGCGCCGGTTCACCACCGAGGAGTCCTGGGCCCTGCACGTCCCCGGGGGGGAGCGGGTCACCGCTGAGGAGGCGGCCACGCGGCGCGGCCGCTGGCCGAGCGTCCTGGAGGACGCCGGCGACGTGGTCAAGTTCCTGGCCCTGCACCCGGACGCCGACCCCGACGAGCTGCTCGCGGCCGCCTCGTCGGTGCTCGGGGGACGCGCGGAGGTCACCCACTCGGTCACGCAGGGCCGGCGCGCCCTGCTCGAGATGAGCGCCCCCGGGGTCTCCAAGGCGGCCAGCATCGCCCGCCTGGCCGAGGAGCGGGGCATCACAGCGGACGAGGTCGCCGCGTTCGGGGACATGCCCAACGACCTGGCCATGCTCGAGTACGCCGGGCACCCCTTCGTGATGGCGAACGGACATCCCCTCCTGCGTGAGCGCTTCCCGGTCATCGGATCGAACGCCGCGGGCGGCGTGGGCGCGCAGGTGTGGCGCCTGCTGCGGGGGCGGGGGGCTCCGGGCAGGATGGGGGCATGACCGACCACATCCCGGACGACCTGGACCCCGCCGGCCGCGACCTCCGCGCGTACACCGACGAACTACGGCCGGACCACCGGGTCATCCGGAACGCCCGGGGCGAGTGGGTGTTGCTGCGTCATGCCGACGTCACCGAGGCGGCGCTGGACGCGGAGCGCTTCAGCAGCGCGGTGTCGGCCTTCCTGCAGGTGCCCAACGGCCTCGACGGGGACGCCCACCGCGCGGCCCGCGCCACCCTCGACCGCTACTTCACCGAGGGTGAGCTGGCTCCCCACGCGGACGGCTTCCGGTCGATCGCCCGCGCTCTCTTCGCGGAGCTGCCGCGCGGGACGTCCGTCGACGCGGTGCACGACCTCGGGGCCGTGTTCGCCGTCCGCGCCCAGAGCGCCTGGCTGGGGTGGCCGACCGACCACGAGGCTCCCCTGCTGGCCTGGATGGCCGAGAACTACGAGGCCTCCCGGTCAGGCGACCGGTCGCGGACGGCCGTGGTGGCGTCCGACTTCGACGCGATCATCCGCTCCATCCTCGAGCCGCGGAGGGCCGCCGGGGACGACGCGCCCGACGACCTCACCACCCGCTTGATGCGCGACACCATTGATGGCAGGCCCCTCACCGATGAGGAGATCGTGTCGGTCCTGCGCAACTGGACCGGCGGCGACCTGGGATCGATCGCGCTCTGCGTGGGGGTGTTGTTCGCGTTCCTCGCGCGCCACGAGGACGTCCAGCGGCACCTGCGCTCGGGCGTGTCGGACGCCGACCTGGACGCCGCCATCGACGAGGTCCTCCGCATCGACGACCCCTTCCTGTCGAACCGCCGCGTGACGACGTGCCCGGTCCACATCGCCGGCGTCGACCTCCCGGCGGGCGCGCGCGTGAAGCTGCACTGGACGTCGGCCAACCGGGACGCCGAGGTCTTCGGTGATCCGGACGCCTTCGATCCCCGGGCCAACGCGCGGCACAACGTCGTCTACGGCCTGGGCGCGCACGTCTGCCCGGGGCGTCCGCTGGCGACGATGGAACTGCGCATCGCGGTCCAGGAGGCGCTCGCGTCCACCGGGTGGATCGGGTTCGCCGACGGCGAGGCGCCCCGGCGCGAGGTCGCGCCCGTCGGCGGCTGGGCACGCGTGCCGGTGGTGCTCAGTCAGGCGTAGCCGAGGTCGTGGAGTCGGTCGTCGTCGATGCCGAAGTAGTGGGCGATCTCGTGGACGACCGTGATGTGCACCTCCTCCACCACGTCCTCCTCGGTGTCGCAGATCGCCAGGGTGGGGTTGCGGAAGATGCGGATCTGGTCGGGCAACACGCCGGTGTAGTTCGAGTCGCGCTCGGTCAGCGGGACGCCCTCGTACAGGCCGAGCAGCTCGGGGTCGTCGGCGGGGGCGTCGTCCTCGATGACGACGATGCAGTTGTCCAGGAGCGCGAAGAGTTCGTCGGGAACCGTGTCGAGGGCGTCGTTCACCAGTTCCTCGAACGCGTCCGCCGACATGTCGATCGCCATGGGGTCACCCTAGCCAGCACCTCCCGGCCGGGCGACAATGGCATCACGTCAACGAGGAGGAGGCACAGCCATGAGCTCCGAGAACACCGACGACATCGGCGACATCGATCCGTTGCGCCACCACGCACAGGAACCCGCCGAGGGCGACATCGACCCCGGTGAGGCCACACCGGGCATGCCGCACGCCGAGGCCGCCGCGGAGGGCGACGTGAACCCGGGCGAGGGATCCGAGGGCGCCGGCTAGCTCAGCGCAACAGCCCCCGGGCGATCGCCGTGGGGGCGCTCGGCGCCAAGGGCAGCCGTTGCAGCAGCACGGCGTGCACCGAGTGGTACAGGTCCGGACGCCCGGGCCACACGGTTTCCGCGGGTCGGTTCGCCACGTCCAGTTCGTGCACCCAGGAGCCGTCCGGTTGGACGAGGTACCGCTGGGCGTAGTCCCAGACGCGCCGGTACCAGGCCTCGTACTCCGCCTCACCCGTGGCCGCCGCGAGGGCTGCGGCGGCGGAGATCGCCTCGGCCGCGACCCAGTGCATGCGTTGGTGGACCACCGGCGTCCCCGACCAGTCGGTCGTGTAGACGAAACCGTCCGCGCCATCGGCGTGCCAGCCATCCACCACCGCGCGGTCGAAGAGGTGCCGCGCACCCTCGAGCAGGGGTTCCGGGGCCGACTCCCCGAGCGCGGCCCGCACGTGGAGCGCCAGCCGCGCCCACTCCAGTCCGTGCCCGACGGTCGCGCCATAGGGCTCGAACGGGTGGTCGGGTTGGTCGCGATGGTGCTCGAGGAGCGGGCGCCAGTCGGGGTCGAAGTGTTCGGGGATGCGCCAGTCGTTGTCCGCCGCCCAGCCCAGCACCGTCGTGGTGATCCGGTGGGCGCGGTCGAGCCACGCACGCTCCCCCGTGGAGTCGGACGCCGAGAGCAGCGCCTCCACGGCGTGCATGTTGGCGTTCACCCCGCGGTAGTCGGAGAAGGTCGCCCAGTCGGCCGTGCCCGCGTCGCGGTGCAGCCCGGGGCCCTCCTCCCAGAACCGCCGGTCGAGCACGGTCAGCGCATCGGCCAGGAGGGCGTCCGCGCCCTCGATGCCGGCGACAGTCGCGGACGACGAGCCGAACACCACGAACGCATGGGCGTACGCGGCCTTGGTGTCGTCCCGCTGTCCGGCGCCGGGACCGACCGAGGCGAGCCAGCCGCCGTTCTCCGCGTCGCGCAGGGGGCCGACCAGCCCCCGCAGCGCCGCCTCGGCCAAAGGTGCGCAGCCGGGGATGCCGGCCAGGTGGCCGAGGGAGTGGACGTGGAGCATCCGCGCCGTGATCCACGTCTGGACGGGACGAGTCCGGTCGGGGTGTCCGTCCGCGCCCAGGTACCAGGCGCCCCCGTCCGGGTGGGGGAACCGTCGCGCGAACGCCAATTGGCGGACGAACTGCTCCTGCAGCCAGCGGACGTGGTCGGGCTGGTCGATCCACCGGGTGGACATGGCAGGTCAGGCCAGACGACTGGTGCGGTCAAGGAAGGCCACGCGGTAAACCGTGACCTCGACCGCGGAGAACAACCCCGCCTGGCTGTACGGGTCCGCCGCGGCGAAGGCCTCGGCCTCCTCGCGCGTCTCGACGTCGACCACGAGCACGCTCCCGAGGCAGGTCTCGCCGTCGTCGCCCCAACGGGCGCCTGCGAGCAGGAGCTTGTCCTCGTTCGCGCTGAGGTACGCGAGGTGGTCCGGACGCACCTGCTGGCGCAGGGCGCGACTGTCGGGCATGTCGGTGGCGACGATCAGGAACGGCATGGAGTGATCCTTGCACGAGTGGGATGGTCCGTGCGGGGAGTCAGCGCTGCCATTATCTACATTTCGCTGTGTAATAATTGTGGGCGGGGGATCACCCGACCCCCATGACCCAGGAGGACTGCATGTGCAGCTACTGCGGGTGCCAAGCGATCGGCCCCATCGGCCGGCTCATGGCCGAGCACGTGGCGGTGATCAACGCCACCGGTGACCTGCGACGCGCCTGCGAGGCCGGCGACGTGGGCGAGGTCCGGACCCAGGCAGCGACCGTGGCGTCCCTGCTCGACCCGCACACGGTCTCCGAAGAGGTGGGGCTGTTCGCCGTGATGGCCGAGCAGGAGGAGTTCACCGACCACATCCACACCCTCTGCGGCGAGCACACCACGCTGGACACCCTCCTCGCTCGCGTCGCCGGCGGCGACTTCTCCGCCGTCACGGCGTTCGAGGACGCGCTGCGCCACCACATCGACAAGGAGGACAACGGCCTGTTCCCGGCGGCCGCCATCGCCCTGTCCGGGCCCGACTGGGAGCGCGTCGTCGAGCAGGAGGGCCGGAGTGGGACGGTCCACCACCACGATCACCCCCATGCACACCACCACAGTCACGAACACGCGCACGACCATGCGCACGCACACGCACACGATCACGCCTGACCGCGTTTCCCGAGCCGGGGAACGGACCTCGCCCTAGGCTGGCCGGCATGGACGCCACCGCCACCGACCCCCTCGAGATCCACCTCCTCGCCGACTCCACCGGCGAATCGGGGGCACGGATCGCCAGGGCAGCCGTGGCGCAGTTCCCCGACGTCGACTTCCGGCTCGTCCGGCACCGTCGCATCACGACCCTCGACGCGCTGCTCACGGCGCTCGACCAGGTCAAGGCGGGGGCCGACCGTCCGATCGCGGTCTTCTTCACGATGGCCAACTCGGAGTTCGCGCACATGGTCACGAACGCCTGCCGCGAGCTCGACATCCCCTTCGCGGACCTCATGACGGACGCCATGCGTGCGCTGGCGACGATCAGCGGCAGGAGCCCGGACGAGGTCCCCCTGCGTCCCGTGGGCGTCGAGGCGGACTACTTCTCCCGGATCTCAGCCATCGATTTCGCCGTCCGCAACGACGACGGTGCCGTACCGTCCGCCCTCGCCGAGTGCGACATCTGCCTCGTCGGTCCCTCGCGCTCGGGGAAGACTCCCCTGTCGATCTTCCTGGGCTACATGGGCCACAAGGTGGTCAACATTCCCCTCGTCCCCGGGATCCAGCCGCCACCCGAGCTGTACGCCGTGGACAAGTGGCGCCTCGTCGGGCTCACCATCGACGCCGAGAAGCTCCAGCAGATCCGCGCCGAGCGCGTCAAGGGCCTCGGCGTGAGCCGCATGAAGGACGGCTACGCCAACATCGCCCAGATCTACGACGAGTTGGACGCCGTGCAAGCGCTCCTCCGGAAGCTCGGCTGCCCGGTGATCAACACCACGAACATGGCGATCGAGGAGTCCGCGGCCCGCGTCGCCGACCTCGTCGAGGCACGAGCGGCGAGGTTCGGTGGCACGATCCGCAAGGTGAACGTGACGAGCGACCTGCGGGCGCGGTGAGCGCCTTCACCCCACCACTGGGGCTGCCCAGGACCCACGCTGGTGACACGCCGAAGGAGGCCGGTCATGGACCGTGTCAGCAAGCGTGGGGCCGCCCGGGTTGAGTGGCGGGTTGGCCTCGACCTGTGGTGGCCCGAAACGCGGCGGCGCCGACGGGATCGCAGGTAGTCGCGATGCCGGGCTGCCGCCCTGCTCGCGGACGCGCCGCGGCCCACCTCGCACTTCTACGCCGAGCACTGGCGCGGCGTCCGCGCAGGCGCTCCGCTGGCGGAGTACCCGGACGCCTGCGCCTGACCCCCGCCCTCGCCATCACCGGTGGCGGGTCGTCCACCCCCGAGAGCCGCGCGCGGGCGTCGGCGGTGTTCGGGTGCCCGGTCCACGACCTGTACGGCTCCTCGGAGTGCGACCCGATCGCGTTCGGCTGCCACGAGGGGTGGCTGCACGTGCCGATCGTGCGCTACGACCTCGGCGATTCGGTGATGGCTCGACCCGATCCGTGCCCCAGCGGCTGCCCCTGCCCGCGGTGCGGGTCGCCGGCCGACACGACGACGTCCTCCACCTCAGGTCTGCCGACGGGGAGATCGTGGACGTCCTGCCCTTGGCGTTGGTGCCGTCTTCGACCAGACGGGCGGCGTCCGAAGCGGCCAGGTGGCGCAAACAGGGCCCGCGACCCTGCGCGTCCGCGTCGATCTCGACCCGACGGCCGACCCGGACGCCGTCCGGCGAGCGCTCGAAGGGAGGCTGAGGGCGACGGCTCGTTCAGGTGGGACTCCCACAGCAGACCGGACGGCGTGAGGTGCTGCTCTCCCGTCCACCGCATGAGTCGGCCGTAGGCCTCGTCCAGGGAATTCAGTCGTCCATGGCCTCGATGCCGAGTTCGGCCAGCTCCCCCATCCGCGCTCGCAGGTGCTGCACCACCTCCGCCGGTGGCGGCGTCCAGCCATGGACCTCCTCGACGATCCGCACCGGCTCACGGGTGCGGTACGAGCGGGTCGGATTGCCGGGGAACCGCTTGTCGGTGACGTTCGGATCGTCCTCGATCGCCCCCAAGGGCTCGACACGGTACACGCGACCCGGGCCGGTCCCGGACGCAAGTTCGGCAGCCAGGGGCGCCCCGTCGGGGCTCGCGGTCAGGTAGACGTGGTTCGCGACCCGACCCGACCCATAGTTGGAGCGCCAGCCCGGGGTCAACACGTCGCCGGGATGGAGAACCGACTTCGTTCCGTGGAAGAAGGGCCCCACGTCGTCCACGACGCGCGGGGGTGGGGGTGGGTCCCGGAGCAGGCTGTCCAGCCGGTGCATCAGGACCGCCACACGGTTGTTCCCCTGAGGCGCGCGGGGGTAGCGCGACAACACGTCCAGGACGATCGGCGTGGCCCGCCGTGCCGCCGCGGTGACCACGTACTCCCCGACGACGGGGTCGTCGCCGCGGGCGAGTTCGGCTGCACGGGCGGCATGGACGGCTGCACCGAGGATGTGGCGCAACTGCGATGCCTTGGCCAGCGGGTGGAGGTACGCCGACCCGGCGGCATCACCGGCCGCGATGGCCGCATGCCGGGCAGCCCCGGCCCCGACCTCCTCACCCGCCCGGTGGGCGGCCACCGCCATCGTCCGCTGGACGCGGGACCGGGCGGCCCCCGCAGCGAAGATCCGCGCCGCGTCCAGGGCGGCGGCCGGGCGCGGGTCGTCGGGACGCTCCTTGGCGAAGATCACCAGGACGGGCTCGGCGCAGGCCAGGGCGAACCCCGCGACCGACCGCAGTTCGTCCAGGGAGAGTGCGAAGCCAGCCGCGGTCATGCGGACCATCGTCATGCGGCCGCCGGTCCTCGTCAACGACCGGCAGCGGCCGACCTGCGCCACCACGCTGGCCAGTACACGCAGTGGGCGTGCTCGACCCCCGGAGGTCGTACCATGCACCTCTCCACAGCCCAGCGGGCCTCGGTTGCCCTGTTTTTCGTCGTCGGGGTCGTCCTGGCGGCACTCATCCTCGGCCGGACGCCCCAGGACCTGGTGCGGTGGCTCGAGACACCCCCGGTCGTCGGGTTGTTCCTGGCCGCACTGGCAGCCCGCCCCCGCGGGGCCACCAGCTGGCTGACCACGGTGGCCATCGCCGTCTCCGCCGTGGGCGACGCCTTCCTTGTCGGGTTCGTCGTGGCGCCGGAGGGCCAACTGTTCGGCATGGGCACGTTCGCGCTGGCGTACCTCCTCATCACGGGCGCCTTCTGGCGCGGACGCCCCCGCCGCCGCGAGGTCACTGTCGTCGCAGCATTGGGCACCCTGGGCGTGGGCCTGTGCCTGCTGTTGTGGCCGTACCTGAGCCCGCTGATGAAGGTGGTGCTGCCCGCCTTCATCCTGGTGATCAGCACGATGGCCGTGACGGTCACGGGCAGGCTGGTGCGGGGCCGGTTCCCCCGCCGGGTGGCCTGTCTGGCCGCATCGGCCGGTGTGACCCTGGTCGCCAGCGACTCGGTGGTCGCCCTCCAGATGTTCCACCCCGCGTTCACGCCGGCGCCGGTGTTGACGGAGGCCTTCATCCAGGTCACCTACCTGGCCGGGTGGCTGCTCTTCCTCCTCACGGTTCAAGAACGGACGCCGTCCGGTGAGGTGGAGCGTCCCGCACCGGATGTTCCACCGGTCAAGGAAGGCGCGTCGCGATGAAGCGCCGGGCCCCGCGTCCTGTCGCACGGCGCGGTGCCACAATGGGATCGTGACCGAGACGACGCTGTCCTGGGACGCGGTTCCCATCGACAAGCCCGACGACGTGAACGTCATCGTCGGGCAGGCACACTTCATCAAGACGGTCGACGACCTCCATGAGGCGCTGGCCGGTGTCAGCCCGTCACTGCGCTTCGGGGTGGCGTTCTGCGAGGCGTCCGGGGCGAGGCTGGTGCGCAGGTCGGGCAACGACCCAGAACTGGTCGAGCTGGCGACCCGGAACGCCCGCGCGATCGCGGCGGGCCACGTGTTCGTGATCCTGCTGCGTGACGGGTTCCCACTCAACGTGCTCAATCCCGTCCGCGCGGTGCCCGAGGTGTGCACCATCTTCTGCGCCACGGCGAACGCCGTGGACATCCTCGTCGCCGTCACCCCCCGGGGCCGCGGCGTCGTGGGCGTGGTGGACGGCGAGCCACCGCTCGGCGTCGAGACGGACGCCGACGTCACCGAACGGCGGGCACTACTGAAGACGATCGGCTACAAGCTCTGACGTCCGGTACAGGACAACATCGACCTCGTGGGGCGTGCGGGGCTCGAACCCGCGACCCAGGGATTATGAGTCCCCTGCTCTGACCGGCTGAGCTAACGCCCCCAACCGGAGGGTCAGCCTAGCAGCGGGTGCTGGGGGTGCCGCCTACGATGGTGGCGCGACGAGTGGAAGTGAAGGAGCCCCATGCCCCAGCCCGGCTGGTACGACGACCCCGACGGGACGCCGGAGCGCCTGCGGTGGTGGGACGGCACGCGCTGGACCGATCACACCAACGTCCAGGATTCGACCGGAGCCACCGGGTCGAGCGAGTCCGCCGGGGGGCGTCGCGGAGCCTGGCCGTGGGTGGGTCTCGGGCTGGTCGCCGCCCTCGTGGGTGCGATGGTCTTCGGACTCGCCACGGGCTTGATCACCCCCGATCGGCCCGACCGCGCCACGCCGGCGTCCGTCGAGTCGCCGACAGCGGTGCCCGCGGACGCCGTGACGATCACCCCCACATCGCGCCCCAGTGCGTCGCCGATCCCGTCCACCAGCAGCCTTCCCTCGGTGACGCCGCGCGCGGGCGGGCCCGTGATCACCGCCCCTCCCCTGCCCAGCATCCCCGCGGATCCGTACGCCCCGGCGGAGCCGGGCTGCAGACCGACGCCGGGGGACGCGAGTCTCCTCTCCGACGGGCAGGTTGTGCTCACGCTACCGCCCGAGTGGATCCCGGTGGACAGCCTCTCCTGGCTCGACTGCAGTCGAGCGGCAGCATCTCTCCAGGCCACCGCAACGGTGACGATCGGATTGTCCCCGGTGCCCGGCCCTGACCTGCAGGCCGTGGCCGAGCAGTCCTGGGCGATCGCCCTCCTCGATGCGGCTGTGGCCCAGCCGTTGACGCTGACGTCCGCTCCCGTCCACACGGGGTCGATGGAGGGATGGATGGTCACGGGGACCATCGCACTCGACGGCCACCTCGACGAGCTCAGCGTGATCGCCCTGAACTCGGGCGAACGAGCCACGATTGTGGTGAGTTCGGCGGACGGACAGGATGAGACCGCCAGACGATCGGTGGCCGAAGTCCTGTCGACAGTGCGTCGCGCCTAGCACCTCGGCAACCGGCCGGCGCTGGGCACCGGGGACCTGGGTCCATGGTGATCAGGGTGGACCCACAGCAGGATGAGATCACCTCGTGTCATGCCCTGAAGGGAAACTTTCAGGGAATGGTCACGTAGGTCTTTCCGGGCATGCGTTCCCGTTGCACAATGACAGGTGACGTAAGCACTCGATCCACACCCAGCACCGCCCCAGGCGCGTCCCGGAGATTGATTCACCCCCACGATCCCGGAAGGAGTCTCGGAGATGATCCCCGAGACGTTACCCAGCGTTGACCTGAGCCTCACCAGCAGGCCGTGGTCCCCGACGCAGGTGGACGGCGCCCGCGACCTGACCGCCGCGCGACACTCCCCGGCCCAACCGACGATGAGGCGTGCCCGGCTGCTCAACCAGCTCGCCGGCGTCGCGAACGGTGGGCTCGCCCTGGTGGTGGCCCCGGTCGGTTTCGGCAAGTCGACGCTGCTCGTCCAATGGGCCAACGAACGCGACGGCCTCGTGCAATGGTTCGACCCTGCAGGCCTCCCCGAGCCCCGTTCGCTCCTGCGACAGGGGCGGGATCGCGCGCCACTCCGCGGTGTGGTGATCGACGACGTCCCCGCAGCTGCGACACCGGAACGGTGGGAGCAGTTGGGGCGCTTCATCCACGAGGTCTCCCCCCATGTGCCGGTGCTGCTGGCGGCGCGGCGCGTTCCGGCGTTCAACCTCGCGCGTCATGACGTCCCGAACCTCAGCATCGTCACCGAACGGGACCTCACCTTCCGCCCTTGGGAGGTCCGCACGCTCTTCGCTGACGTCTATGGAGATCCCTTGAGCGGCGAGAGCCCCTTGGAGGTCACCGACTGGACCGGCGGCTGGGCCGCAGCCCTCCGTCTGTGGTACTTGGCCCGACGCCTGAGCGGAGACCCCCGTCACGTTGGGCGACCCGCCGCGCTCGACGGAGTCATCCAGGCCTACGTCGACGGCCATGTGCTGGCCGGCCTCCGGGGCGAGCGAGTGCACCACGTGCTGCGTGTTTCGAGCGTGTTCGAGAGGGTCACCGCAGAGCGCTTGGACGCGTTGCTGGGCACCCGCAACAGCCACCGAATGTTGTCCCGGATCGCGCGTCACGTGACCTTGGTCGACCGTGAGGGCAACGCATCGGATGAGGTGTCCTACACCCACCACCCGGTGCTGCGGAGCCATCTGCGCGCGTGCCTGCTGCGGGAACTCGGCCCCACCGGACTGCGCCGGCTCTACGACCGGGCAGCCCACGTCGCCGAGCAGTTCGGCGATCCCGTCGAGGCGTTCGCCGCGCGCGCTCGAGCCGAGAACGCACCAGCCATGGCCGCGCTCCTGGCCTCACACGGTGAGGCCGTCGTCCCGGGGTCCACACGGATGTTGTCCCTGGTGACCCCGAGCCTCGCCGGGAACCAGCCAGCGATCAGGCTCGCCCGCGCCCGCCTGCTCCTGGCCGACGGGCGCACCGACGATGCCCTCCGCGAAGCCGCGAGGACGCACCCCCACTCGCGGCCCGAGGTGGACCGAGCTGGGGCCGCATCCCTCCGGTTGCTCGCCGAGGGTTACCCCGTGCTCGCACGGGCGGCGCTCCCCGATCCTTCGGAGCGGATGGACGGGCAGGCGTCCCGGTTGGCAGCGGAGCTGGCGCTCGCAGCCGTGGATGCACTGGTCGATCCGACCGGTCCCCTCGACGAGCTCGACCGGGTCCACCACGAGGTCTCCCGGCGCGGCCTCGGCTGGCTCACTCGTCTGGCCTACGCGGTGGCGCTGTGCCGAGGCGGCGACCAGCGACCGTGCGCCGAGGCCCGCGCCCTGGCTCACGAACGTGAGCGGATGGGCGACACCTGGGGCTCCGTCCTCATCGAGAGCGCGATCGCCGTCGCGCTGGTGCGCGCGGGTCGGCCGGACATCACGCTGCTCGAGCGGCTGTGCGAGCGCTTTCGCCAGGTGGGCGCGCCCACCCTGGAGGCGTGGGCACGCTCAGCGCACGCCCTGGTCACCAGTCAGGACGACCTGCCCGACACCGGGGCAACCGCATCGGCAGTCGCCTTCGCACGCACCATCGGAGCCCCTGGGCCGATGGCCGTGGCATACGCCGCCATGGGCCTGGCACATCCCGAGCAGGCCCATGAACTACTGGACCTGGCGCAGAGGACGGCCATCGACGCCGGCATGCGCATCCGCCCCTGGACCTGGACCCGTGAGGCCACGCCGGCGAAGCAGCCCAGCGCGGCCCCGCGCCTCAGGGCCACCATCCTGAGCGGCACCCTTCCCCAACCCCTGCCGTCCACCACCCCACCACCCCCGCCCGAGTCCTGGGGCGGGATCCGGCTGACCTGTTTCGGCGAGTTCAAGCTGGACCGCAACGGACGCCCCCTGTCCCTGCCCGTGCGCCCCGTGGCCCTGAAGGTGCTCCGAATCCTGGCCCTGCAGGCAGGTTCGCTCGTCCACCGGGATGTGTTCGTCGAGGCCCTGTGGCCCGACCTCAGCGAACTCTCGGCCCATCACAACCTGCATGTCGCCATGTCCAGCCTCAGGAAGGGGTTCCGGTCGGTCGCCCCGGACCTGGCCAGCACGCTCGTCGCGCGGCAGGGAGAGGGATACGTCCTGGCCCCGGGCGGCGAGCCCGTGACCGACCTGCAGCGGTTCGACCGCCGGCTCGTCGAAGCCCCCGCCGCCAAGCGTGTCGGGGACGACGCGAGCCAAGTCGCGGCGCTGGGTGCCGCCCTGGACCTCTACACCGACGACGTGCTGCCCGGGGACGGCACGGCCGAGTGGGTCCTCCCGGTGCGAGATCGGTATCGGCAGGCCGCCGCCGAAGCAGCAGCCACACTCGCCGAGCTCGAACTGCGTCGCGACCACCCCGCTGACGCCGTCACAGCGGCGCAGCGCAGCCTCCACATCGATCCCTTCCGGGACAGCTCGTGGCACACCTTGATCATGGCGCACCTGGATGCCGGTGCTCCCGCCGAGGCAGAGCGTGCCCGGCAGGAGTACGCCGCCGTCCTCGCCTCGTTGGGGGTCACCGCGTCCGGCCGGAGGTGACGACGCGCGGTTCCCCCCGCACGTCGTCCGCCCACCCCCTCACGAACGGGTGAAGAAGGCCACCTCGCGGAGGGCCACCCCTGACGCGGGGTCGCCGAACGTGGTCTTGATGGTCACCCGGACCTTCGTGACGTCGCTGATCCCCAGCAGGTGGTCCTGTTGCTTGGGATCGTCCCGCAGGGTCAGCTCGCGCCTCTCCTCCGTACCGTCCTGGAGTGTCGCGGTGAGCACGACCTCCGCCGGACGCCCGACGGTGAGGTACACGGAGTCCTCGCTGGAGGCACCGTTGAAGAACTGGACGGCCACCAGCCGGAACGGACCGTCGAAGGTCGCCTCGACGAACTGGCCCGTCGCATCCGTCCCTTGGGTCGGCATCCAGTAGGTGCCCAGATCGCCGTCACGGACGAGCGCGGCCGCATGGTCGGGTGCCGCGGACGAGGCATCGATGCCCGTCGGTTCCCGCCGCTGGGTCGACGAGACCCGGTCCTGAACCGCCTCCACCGCGAAGTCGCCCACCTCCGGCCAGACGAACCGGTAGACGGAGAAGGCGATCGCGGCGATGACGGCGACCGCCAGGAGGCGGCCCGGCAGCTTGGAGCGGCGACGGACGTTGTTGCGCGTGCCGGCGGCGACCGTGCGTGGCTGGCGTTGGAAGAGTTGGCGCCACCAGGGCAACGTCGGGACGACCGGGGAGCCGGCCAAGGGCTTGCCGCACCGGCGACAGAAGTTCCGCTCGGGAGCGTTGCCCGCCCCACACTGCCCACACACGGTCTCGCCCGGGCGCGGGGCGAAGTCGTCGACCGGGTCAGCGCCCTTCTTGCGCTTGGGGAGTGCCTCAGCTCCGGGCTTGACCGCCACGGGCTGGGCGACCGCCGGCTTCATGGCCACCGGCTGCGCGGCCGTGGGTTTGGCCGCTGCCGGAGCGGGCTTGGCTGCCGCGGGAGCGGGCTTGGCTGCCGCGGGAGCGGGCTTGGCTGCCGCGGGCACCGCCTCGGCTGGGGCCGGTGCCGCCCCGGCCACGGCAGCCGATGCCGTCGCGCCGGCCACGGCAGCCGACGGAGACGGGCTCACCGAGGCCGACGGAGGTGCGCTCGGGACCGCGGGCCCCGGGGGACCGGCTTCCGGGGAAGCCGCGCCCGCCTCGGGTATGCCGAACTCGCTCCTCAACCTGCTCATGAAGGTCGGCTTCTCCGGTTCAGGGGCGGCCTCGACCGCGGGCTCCGGTTCGGGTTCCGGTTCCGGATCGGCCGTCGGGACCTTGTCACCGTCCCACTCGAGGTAGGCACCACAGGCGCCGCAGAACGACACCCCGACCTCGTTCACCGCCCCGCACTCGGTGCAGACCAGCACGCTGCCACCGTCTCGGACCATCTCACTCATCGTCGAACCACCTCGATCTCATGCGCCACGTGCGGCGGGATTGCTTCTCTCACGACTGAATCAACGAGGCGGACGTCCAGTGCGTCCGGATCGTCCACGGAAATGCGGACCCGAACCCACGCCGGGAACGTGCCCGGCAGGGCTCCACCGGCCTCGCTCGACCAGCGCGTGGCACCTGAGTCGGTGACCTCCACGTCGCCTCCGGTCAGGTGCCGCACCATCTGGGCCAGGCTCACCGCCGTCCCCCGCCTGCGATGCGTCTCGACGGCGTCGCGGACGGCGAGGCGCTGCGCGGGAAGAGGAGTCCACTCCTCCCGGATGGCCCCCACCCAGGCGCCGACGAAGGCCAGCAGGTCCGCCGGCGCTGTCTCGGGGTCGACGTGGGCGCCGAGGTTGTCGAGCGTGCTGAACACGGGGGCCAGCGCATCGTCGAACGCCGTGAGGAAGCGGGCCGTGAACTCGCTGTCCTGGAAGACGCCGGGGAGCTGGTGCAACAACGGGTGGGGCGACTCGAGCCCCGGCACGAGACCGCGCATGTCACACCCCCCGCGCGACGCGGACCTGGTGGCCGAACGAGAAGACCAGCGCGTCGGGGTCGATGACGATCCGGTCGGTGGGCTCGCCGCGCTCGGCCGTGGTCGGGTCGGCCGCGAAGAGCTTGACGTCCTCGACGAGCTCGGTCCCGGGCAGCCCCTGGAGCACGGCGTAGACCTCACCCGCGTGGACCGGCCGACCGAAGGGCCACCCCTTCCCGTCCGGACCTCCGGTCAGGGCGTTGAAGTGCCCATACAGCGCTGCAATCGCGGCCGAGCGCAGCGCGTCCGGGTCGTGCCGGGGCCGAGCGATGAGCCGCGCGACCACCGTGACGCCCTGGTAGGTGGGCGGCTCGATGGCCAGCCGCGTTCCGATCACCCGACGCTCGTCCAGGTACTCCGCGACCGCGCGGAGCATGGGCTCCGGCGGAACCAGTGACTCGAAGGAGATCCGACCGTCCGGGCCGGTCGGCGCCGCCGGCACGACGAGGAGTCGAGCTCCCAAGTCCCCCTCGGCCACGCAGCGGACTCGGGCGAGGGACGGGGACGCGCGCCGAGCGAGCATCTCGAAGTCGGCCGCTGTCACGGCGCGGTCGCGGGTGCGCAGGTCGAGTGGCCCCCGGATGCGGACCTCCTCGAGCGTCTCGGCTGCGGTCCCCCCGCTCGCCGACCGCCGGTTCTCGACGCGGTCGATGAGCGGGACCGACGTGCGCAGGACGGAGATGGTCCTGGCCGCGACGTTCCCGGCCGGGCCTCCCCCGGCCCGGTAGGCCGGGACGCGCAGCGGCGCCCCCTTGGGCGGCACCGCCCCGAAGCGTCTCATCGTCCCGTCGGGTTCCCGAACGGCGGGGGGCAACTCGACCACGCCCGCCGCACGATCGACGCGGAACACGAGGTCGTCCGGACCGTGGTCGGCGAACGTCTCGACCTCGGCCCACTCCTCCCAGCCCGGCCCCGACGCCACCTCGAGGCGGAGCGGTTCTCCGTCGTCGACCACGGGGGCCCGCAGGAGGGAGAAGGTCTGGCCCGGTACGCCCGCGGAGAGCCCGATCGCCTCGTCCAGGATCTCCTCCGCGTGCACGGCGGGCACCGTGGCACCCGCTGTGTAGCCGTCCACCGAGCGCACCAGGGGGGAATTGACGTAGGGCGGATAGTCCGGCTCGGGTTCCGTCACGACGGTGCGGACCCAACCGCCCCGGACGCCTCCGACGACGGAAGTGGCATGCCCGGACGGGACGTGAAGAATGATGGAGCCCGGCTTGTTGAGGCCGCCGGTGCTGTCCCGCTCCGTTTCGCACGGGCGCCACTCGTCGCCGGTCCAGGCCTCCCAGCGCAGCGGCGGGTGCTCGGGATTCACCCCGACGCCGGTCACCTCACAGTTCCACTGCAGGGCGATCGCGCAGTTCGGGGCTGCCTCATCCAGCGCGATCAGGAGGGCGTCGCCGACCACGGGATTGGCGCTGAAGGCCGCGAATCCCGCCCCCTCGCGAAGTTCCCGCGCGCGGGACACGACCTCGGCACCTCCCGCCTGCGTCGCCACCGCGATCATCGACCGTGTGGGGATGACGAGTTCACGCGTCGTCTCGAACACGGTCGCCTCGTCGTGCTCGGTGCGGAGCGTACTGGCCCGGGTTCCAGGGCGGACGACGACGTCGACGTCCTGCGCGGCGGAGAGCCAGAAGGTCACGTCCACCGTGGCGGCCGTGGGTGGGTGCGGCCGGACGCCCACCAGCTCGAGGAAGGCCAGGTTGAGCTTGTCGGGGATGCGGTTGAGCCGGTAGAGCAGTGTGTCGGTGATGTAGGCGAACGTCTCGATGAGGGTGACCCCGGGGTCGGAGACGTTGTGGTCGGTCCATTCGGGGCACCGCTGCTGCACCATGCGCTTGGCGTCGTCGACCAGGTCCTGGAATCTCCGGTCGTCGAGGTTGGGCAGGGAGATCGACATCAGGATCCACTCCGTTCGCTCGTGGGGATGACATAGAACGGGAACACCAGGTTCCGTGTGTCGTTGGTGCCGCGCAGCGAGTAGCGGATGTCGATGTAGAGCGTGCCCTGCTCCACGGCGTCGAACCGGACGTCCACGGCCTCGAGGTCGATGCGGGGCTCCCACCGCTCCAGGGCGACACGGACCGCATAGGCGATGTCGCCGGCCGTGCTCGAGTCGGCCGGGGCGAACACGTAGTCGTGGACGGCGCAACCGAACTCGGGGCGCATGGGCCGTTCCCCGGGGGCGGTCGCGAGGATGAGGCGGATGCTCTCCTCGATCTCCCGGACCCCCGACACCAGGGCCATGCCGCCCGTGGGGTCCGCCCGCAGGGGGAAGGCCCAGCCGCGACCCACGAACTCCTCGGCCACGTCAGCCTCCGATCAGCACGGTCGGGCAACCCGGCGGGAGGATCGGTGCGCCACAACCGGCCATGTCACCGACCCGCAGGGCGGGCCGCGACGAGATCAGCACGGTGGCCGACCCCTTGGGGAAGGGGGTCGGCGGGTGCACCGCCGGCGGCGGGAAGGAGCAGGTGTGCAGGTCGCCCACCACGGCGGCCGGCAGGTTGCCGATGAGCACCGTGGGAACACCGGGTCCGGTGATGACGCCCGGGTGACCGGTCAGGTCCGTGACGCGCGCGGCAGGCAGCATCGATCCTCCTAGTTGATCTTGACGAGCGAGCCCTTGACGGTGGTGACGCCGCTCGCCGAGAGTTCAGCCATGCCCTGGGCGGCCACCTTCACGTTGGTGGCCGTCAGCTCACCCGAGGCCTGGCCGGTGAGCTTGACGTTGGCCCCACCCTTGACCACGGCGTCCGTCTTGGCGTCGAGCGTGATGTTCGTGCCCTTGAGCGTGATGTCGCCTGACGACGACTCCAGGGCGATGTTCCCCCCGGAGGTGGACACCGTGACGTCCTTCTTCGCCGTGACCGTGACGGGACCCTCGCTGATGATCTCGATCGTCGCGTCGGACTTCTGCACGAGCGTGATCCGCTGCTTCCCGTCGCTGGTCGAGAGGTTGATCTTCTCCCCTGAGGGGGACTCGAGCATCTCGACCACCATCCCGGTCCGGGAGACGAACGCGCGCCGCTCGATCGTCCCGCCGTCCCCCACGTGCTTGGCCCAGGGGACACTGGGCTCGTCCTTGCCGTTGTAGAGCCCGCCGAGGATGTACGGATCGTCGAAGTCACCGTGACCGAACGCCACCAGCACCTCGTCGCCCACCTCGGGCAGGACGACCATCCCACGCTTGGCGCCGGCTCCCACCTGCACCGTGCGGGCCCACGTGCTCACGAAGTCAGCGGAGAGGGCTGGGAACCTGACCTGCACACGACCGAGCTTGTCCGGGTCGTTCACGTTGTTGACCACACCCACCACGACGCCGAGCATGCGACCCGCCGCGCGGCCCTGCTCCCCCGCCGTGGCGAGGCCGTACGCCGTACGGTCGGAGGAGTTGCTCACGGTGAAGGCGGTCAGGTAGCCACGATCAGTACCGAACTCGTGACGGGTCGATGTGAGCGTGTACCGCCCGTTGAACGGTTTGCCCACCCCGACCAGGTTCACGGCGGTGCCGGAGCGCAACTGGGGATTGCCACGGGCGTGGCCCTCCAGTTCGGCGTGCGTCCCGGCGATCCGGTCCGCGATGGCGGTCGCCATCGTGGTGCAGGCGGTCTGGTCGCGCAGTGCCGGCTCGGCGGCGACCAACGGTGCTGCCTTGACCCGGTCCGCGAGCTTGGCTGGGTCGACCTCCGCCAGCACGGCGCTGCTCGTCCTCGCCGCCGCCTTGCCCACGATCTCCTTCTTGGTCTTGACGTCCCAGGAGCGGACCTCGACGGACGGGACCTGGTCGGCGGCGGTCACCGTCGCGCGCAGGGAGACGAGGTTGACGCCCCTCTCGAGGACGAGCGGGTTCTGGCGCGCACTGGCTGCGCTCGGCCCGGACGCCGCGGGCGTCGCCCGGCGGAACTCGAGCTTGCCGTCCTTGACGCCCAGGACGGCACCGTCCCGGACGGCCAGGTGCTGGAGGAATGCCCAGTCACTGATCCCGGGCTGGGCCACGTGGCCCAGGACGCTCGACGACGGCGTCACCTCGCCCACGCGGATCCCAGCGGCTCTCGCCTTCGTCCCGAAGATGTCGGACGCCTTCTGGTTCACGAAGGATTCCACGTGGCTCCGGTGGTGGAGCCGGTGGGAGAGGTCGTACGCCCGGACGACCGTCCGCATGCCGCCTGCCGTCAGCTCCACCTCGACCGCGGTCACCTCCCCGCTGAACAGGGGCGTCGGCGCCCCCAGCCCGCTCTGCTGGACCTCGAGCGTGATGGCGGCGCCGATCTCGAGGCGCGCGCGCTCGAGCACGTCGGCGCCGTCGTCGAGGAAGCGCAGCACGAGGAGGTCGGGAACGCCGAGGGAGTCGTCCACCGTGGCGCTCGCCAGCCGGGCGGCCACCTCAGGGGACAGGGGTGATCCCGTGACCTTGATCACGGGGGTGCTGCTGGTCTCCTCACCCGGCATGGGACAGCTCCTCTGCGGCGGGGAGGAGGATCGTCCGGCCCGACCTCAGCCGCAGCGGGTCGTCGATCCCGTTGGCCCGGGCGACCGCGCGCCACATCGACGCGTCCCCGTACTCCTGGTAGGCGATGCCCGGCAGCGTGTCCCCCTCCAGGAGGACGTGGACCCGGCGCGGCACGAGCCCGCCGGACGTCGGGTTCTGCCCCGGGGTCTCCCCCGCCAGTTCGTCGAGTTGGACGGTGCACACCGCCCGGATGGGGAGTCCCCCGGAGGTGAACACCGTGTACTTGGCGTTGACGCTGCTGATGTAGGCCAGGAAGCCGGTGAGCCCGCCCCACCGGAAGAGCACCCACGGGGGCGACGCCTTCTTCTTCGAGTGCGAGGAGGCGGTCGGGACGCAACAGGCGAACAGCTGCTCCACGCGCCTGACGACGCTGTCGTCCTGCTTGTCCGAGGCGTCGAAGAACATCTCCAGCGTGAGCTTGGAGGGCTGGGGACCTTGGTACTGGGGCGGTGCGCTCTTCTTGTTGCCCTTGCCCGTCTCCCTGATCCACTTCGCCGACTTGCTCAGGCTCAGCTCCTTCGGGTTGAACTGGAAGTCGATCTTCCCGATCTGGGCCCCCGGCTTGGACAGCGACCCGTCGGGCGACGGCTCGTGGAGTTGCAGGTAGGCGTGCTCCAGCTTCGGGCGTCCGCCGGCGGCAGCGGCGCCGCCGGAACCGATGGCGGAGAACGCGACGGGGCTCGGCGACATCACGATCACCCCTTCCCGTTGGCGATGAAGCCGTGGTGGGCGATCTCGACGGTCTCCGTCAGCACCTTCGGGGAGTCGGCGGACAGGCTCGGTCCTGACCAGCGCACCGGCACCACGTCGATGAGGCCCCAGGTCGCGACGACGGTGCCGTCGGCGGTCATCGCCTCGATCGTGCCCGTGGCCCCGCGCTTGAACCCCGTCGCCATTCCGGCGAACCACTTCGCGATGGCCTCGGTGTCGCGGCCCAAAGGACGGGTGAGCTTGATGTTGGAGTACTTGAGCTTGGTCGGCAACTGCCACACGAAGCCGTTGTTGCCGCCTTCCTCCCTGGTCTCCATCACGACCTCGACACCCAGACCCTCGCAGCTGTTGAAGGTGCCGAGGTTCTGGTCGTCGAGCTTGACGACGAAGGCCACCGACAACGCGGTGTGGACGTCCTGCAGGATGGTCATGGTTGCTCTCCTCTCACCATCGGTCGGTCCTGAGCCCGCGCCGTTCCCGGTCGACGAGCAGTTCGGCACGCAGGCGCAGCATCAGCGGGTCGAACAGTTGGCGGGCGAGTTCCTCCACCTGGGTGGCAGGGTCGGACGCCGCCCCTCCGGGCATGTTTGGACCGGCCACGCCCGACACTCCGGCGGCTTGGGTGGCCGAGAACTGCTCCGGAGTCCGGGGGGGCACCGCCGTTACCTCGTCGACCACCTCGGCTGACGCCGCGGGTTCGGGCACTGTCGGAGCTTGCGGTTCCGGCTCGGGCCCGGCCGGGGTCTCGACGGGGAGTGGTGCCGGCGGTCGGGGCCGCCCGAGCGGCATTCCGATCATCGGGGCCGGCCTGGTGGGCTGCGCACGCCGCCCTGGCAGCCACGCACCCTGGACGACGGTGGGAGCGCCTGTCGGCTCCTGGCGGTCGGGGGCCAGGTCGAGGGTCACGTCGAGGGTCGGGTCGGAGAGCTGAACCGCCGGGCCGGGTTCCAGCGCGTCGATGGCAGGAGCGTCGTCCCACGTTGGAGCTGAGGTCGTGGACCCACTCTCGCTCTTCCCCCGCCGAGCCACACGCGGTCCCCCGACGGACATGAGGGGTGTCGACGGGGGCAGGTCGGCCACGCGCTGGAGGGGCACGAGCGGCAGGGCCGACACCGACACGCCGGCGTGCATGCTGTCGCGCTGGAGCGTGGCGCCATGAACACGGGAGCCTTGCGTGCTGACGTTCAGGTCCACGGGGGCGGGCTGGTGCACAGGGCTTGGTGTCACGAGGTCCAACGTCTCGGCCGTGGTTCCTCGCGCTGGGGCGCCATCAACCCCGCCAGCTGGCGCGTGCGGTCCGACACGGGAGGTGGTGGCGCCGGTCCCGTCGGGGTGGGTCGTCGCAGCCGCGGACCACGAGGAAGCCGCGACGGAACTGCCACCCTGCGATCCGCCCTCGTCCGGGAGGGCTCGCTGGGCCACGGACAACTCCAAGCCCTCCGGCTCGGCGATGGGTTCCGGAGCGACAAGGTGGGTCGGCCCTGACGGGCCCTCGTCCACCGCGTCGCGCGCATCGTGAGGTGCCCCGGCTGAACCCACTGACGTGGCGTCGCGCTCACCAACCCCGTACGCATCGGTACGCAGAGGGGCATCGACGGCACCGAGCGGTTCGCGATCTGACGGCACGCGGCCCGCCACGGGCGACGGATGAACCTCGCCTGGCTCCGAAGCCCCACCCGCTGCGCGTTGGACCACCTCTCCGAGCTTGGGGGCTGGGTCGCCCGGATCGCCCACCTGCCTCGTGGCAACACGCTGCGCGACAGCAAGGTCCACTGTGGTGGGCTGGCGCGCGGGTTCGGGGGCCACGACGTCCACCGGCTCCACGTGCGTCGGCTCCTGGTGCGCCGGGTCGTCCGCATCGCCCATGTCCCCCAGCGAGCCCAGATTGGGCGACTCCGCCCGAACGGCCAAGACGGGCGGGTCTCCCGTTGCGGTGGGCTCGACGGGTGAGTACGGGAGGCTCGTGACTCCAGCGGTTGTCGCCTCGGGGGCGGCAGGTACGTAGTCCCTCTCCGAGGGCTGGTCACCGCCGGTGGCCGCTCTCGGGGTGCCCGAGGAGGAGGCCCCGGCCACCCAAGGGATGTCCACCGTCGTTGAGCCCTCGTTCACCTGAGACGGCTGCACGCCCGCGCCCACACCGTCCGGGCCTCGTCCGTCGGACGCCTGACGTTGGGCGACCGGGAGGTCTGGTGGCCGGACAGGCGGCGGCGACTCGACTCCGACGCGGGTGAGGGTCTCGCCGGTCCGCTCGGGCGAGCGGGAATCCGTGGGAGGTGCTGATGGGAAATCCGTCCCCGAGGGCAGCGGCGCGCCCAGTCCGAGTCGCGGACGGCTCGACGTGGTGGCTGATCCCGCAGAGCCGACCCGTTCTGTCGCCTCCGTGCGCTGGACGCTCGGTGTCGCCGGCGTCGCGGGCGTCCCCTGTGCTGGAGAGTCCGGCGCGGCGACGCTGCCCCGCTCCGCCATGGCGTCCGGCACGGCCAGAGCGTCCGGTGCAGCTACGGCATCGGGTCCGGTCACGGCGTCCGGGGTGGGGCGCGCCACCGGAAGGGGGCCCGTCGCAGACAACCGCTGCACAGCGGCGGGTGACGGTTCCGGACGCACGGACGCACGCGAGGACATGTCCGCCGGGGCCGGCCTCGCGACGACACCCGGCTCGGCGATGGCATCCGACACGGCCACAGCGCCCGGCGCGGCGACCGCGTGCGGCGCGGCCACGGCGTCCGGTTCAGAGGTGGCGTCCGGCGCGACCACGGGGACCGAGCTGGGGCGTGCCACCGGAAGGGGGCCCGTCGCGGACAGCCGCTGCACAGCGGCGGGAGAGGGCTCCGGACGCACCGACGCACGCGAGGACACGTCCGACACGGAGTCACGGCGGGGCGAGGGTGTGGCGTCCGCTGTCAGGGGTGCGACCGGCGCCACCGATTCCGCCGGGGTCACGGCGGGCAGGAAGGGCACGTCCGCCTCGTCCGGCAGGGACTGGTCGACGTGCAGGGGCTCAGCGGGAGACGGGTCCCCGGACGGCTCGACGGACCGCGACTCCGCCACCAGCAACTCGGGCGGCAGCGGCTCGCTCGTGAGCTGCACGACCGGCAGGCCGTCGTCCGTCGCCGACGTGAGCGCCCGCGACGGCGGGGCCAGCGGGACGGCCGGGCCGGGGGCGTCCGACGCCTGCGCGAAGTCGGTGGAGTAAAGCTGCCCCTGACGCTGGAAGACGCCCGAAGCGGCCGCGCGTCGCTGCGCCACGGGCATCGCCGGCATGGCCCCCGTGGGGTGGGATCGGGGAGAATCACCGCCGGTGAGGTCCGGGCCCACCCGGTGCATCACCGGGTCGACCTGGCGCTGCATCCGGCCGGTCAACGCACTGCTGCGCCAGGCCGCCAAACCCGTGGCGAACGCCATCGGGGACGTTGTGAGGCTCGGCACCCCCAGCGTCGGCTGCAGGGTCGGCAGGGACGCCCAGGCAGCCGTCGGGCGTTCCACGCCCTGCATGCCTGCTGTCGGCGAGGCTGCCGGACCGGCCGGCTCAGTCGGTTCGGCAGGCTCACGGCGACTCCAGGGCCAGCGCATCGTCATCGTCCTTCGTTGATGCGCTCGTTCAGGTTGGCGATCTCCGTCACGTACCGGCGGCGTTGGCCGTGCTCGAGGTCGAGGATGTCGTCGAGCTGCCAGTGGAAGTGAAAGGCCACGTACGCCACCTCTTCATAGATGCGGTCGGCGGCGTACGTCACGATTCCCCCAGGCGCCCACCGGAGAGGTCGACCGCGAAGCGGTGTGAGCACTCCGGGCACGTCACCGCGGCGCGTGTGTGCCCCTCGGTGTTGATCCGACGGTAGAAGTCCTGCAGGAACGCGACGTCGGACGCGAACATGTTCTCGATCACCTGGCTGGTGATCGAGGGCACCGTGCCCAGCGAGGTGATCACCCGGGCCAGGAGCACCACCGTCGTGAAGGCGGGGTTCTCCATGACCCGGGCGTCGTAGAGGGGCAGCAACTCGTCACGGGCGGTGGCGAGTCGCATGATCCCGTTCCGATGGACGACCCCCTCCGCGTCGACGAAGCCGCGCGGGAGCTCGAAGGCGAACTCCGTCCGAAGAGTTGGACGCTCGGGCACGAACGAAGCCGGACGGTCGAGGTCTGTCGGAGCACCGAGATCCGCCAGCGAGCCGTTGATGCGCGAGCGGGCCATCACGCCACCGAGCCCTCGTCGAAGCAGAGGGTGAACTTCTCGGTCGCGGTCTCGGTCGCACCCGCCTTCAAGGTGCTCACCTCGACCTTCTGCACCCAGACGTTCGTGAAGTTGAGCGTCTTGATGGTGGTACCGGCGTAGTCGGTGATCTCCACGGCGGCCGTCTTGCGGGCGCCCTGGAGGTCGCCCTGCATCACCAACTTGAGCCAGTCTGTGATGGTCTTGCTGTCGGTGAGGCCCCGGGTGATGGTGATCTGACCCGCCTTGGGACGTCCGATGACGTTGCGGACGATGTACTTGCCGTCCTTCGTCTGCTGTTTCATCTCGATCTTGTCGACCTCCAGGTTGAGACCGGAGACCTCGATGACCTTGGGGACTTCGATCCCGTCGAGGATGAACCGGAACCCATTGGCGGGTGCAGAGTCGAATGCATCAGGCAGTGGCATTGTTCAGGCCTTTCGTGGTGGTCGTGAGCTATTCGCTGACGAGGCTGACGCCGCCCGAGAACTGGGACAGCTGGAAGATGACGAACTCCGCGGGCTTCACCGGTGCGACCCCCACCTGGCAGACGACCTGGCCGGCGTCGATCCCCTCGGCGGGGTTGGTCTCGGAGTCGCACTTGACGAAGTACGCCTCGTCGGCGGTGAATCCGAACAGGGCGCCCTTGCGCCACTCGTTCACGAGGAAGGAGCTGATGGTGCGGCGGATGCGCGCCCAGAGCTGCGGGTCGTTGGGCTCGAAGACGACCCACTGCGTCCCGGCCAGAATCGACTCCTCCAGGTAGTTGAACAGGCGCCTGACGTTGAGGTAGCGCCATGCCGGATCGCTGGACAACGTCCTGGCGCCCCACACGCGGATCCCGCGGCCGGGGAAGGAACGGATGCAGTTGATCCCGACGGGGTTGAGCAGGTCGTGCTCGGCCTTCGTGATCTGGGTCTGGAGGCTGACCGCGCCCCGGACGACCTCGTTGGCGGGCGCCTTGTGGACGCCGCGGGTGTCGTCGTTGCGGGCCCAGATGCCGGCCATGTGGCCGCTCGGGGGAACGTGGATGTTGGTTCCCGTCGCCGGGTCGAAGGCCTTGACGTAGGGCCAGTACAGGGTCGCGTACTTCGAGTCGTAGCCCGCTTCGTTGACGCGCCAGTTGAGGATCTGCTGCGGGTTGAGTGCCGGGGGCGGGTCGAGGATGGCCATGCGATCACCCATGAGCTCGCAGTGCGCGATGATGCCCAGTTGGACGGCCTTGAACGTCTCGAGGTCGATGGCGCCCTGCTCGAGCGCAGCGACCAGGTCGGGGACGGCGACCATGGTCACCTCGTCGATGGCCTCCAGCCCGCTGAAGCCGGTGCGTTGGGAGACGTCACCCACGTAGTCGTCGGCGGACAGGTCGGCGGGAGCGGGGGCCACGGGCTCGGGCTCGGGCGCCGCGAGCGCCACCGGTCCCATGGCGACCTTGACCAGCGGGGCATCGGGCGCGGTGGCCTCGAGCTTCACCGTCTTGGACTGAGCGGTGCGCGTGAGGACGTAGTTCTCGCCCTCCTTGGTGCTCACGTTGTCGTAGTTCTCGACGACCTTGCCGTCGACCAGGACGTTGAGCGTGAACATGTCGTCGCCCATGTTGTCGCCCTTGGGCGGGAACACCTCGAGGCTCACGGACTTGTGCCGCGGGTTGGTCGCCGTGACGGTGAAGCCACCCAGGGCCGCGGTCATCGGGCCCGCCTGGAGGGCCTTGTGGTCACCCTTGGCTCCCGCCTCGACGGAAGCCTGCTTGTGCCCGTTGCCGTTGTCGGCACCGCCTCCCACGCGCACGATGAAGCAGTTGCTCCCACCGTTCTGCATGTAGCCGTAGACGGCGTGGGCCAAGTAGGTGTTGGGAATGAAGTCGCCGAACGTCTCGGTGAACTGGGTCCAGTTCGACACGAGTGTGGGCTGGTGCATCGGACCCTTCTCCGCCAGGCCGACGAAGGCAGCGACGGCTGTGCCGACGCCTTCAATGGGCCGACTACCGGCCTCGACCTCCTCGACGTAGACACCGGGCGATAGGTAGTTGGGCATGCCGCCTCCTCGAGAGCTACTGCAGGGTGCTCTCAGCGTCTTCCTGCCCGATCGCTTCCGGTACGTCCGTCTGGTCGTCTGGTTGGGTCGGACGCCCTGCCCTTAGGGGCAACCGTTCGGACGCCGGCGTCCAGTCCCTCTCGTTTCACGCGAGGAGCGCGCTTGAGCCTGTGACGGGGGCTTCGCCAGACGCGCCGGACGCGAGCGTGATGCCATGCGAACGGGTCCTGTCGCGGACTTCGCGCGACTCGCCATGGGCCATGTTCCACCCGTGTGAGTGATGCAGCTGTGCATCACTCCCCCCGTCGCATCAGCGACGTCGGCGGCGAACTCCTCGCACTCGCTGTGCTGCGGTCACCAACGCCAAGACGTCAGCCAATTGGAGTCTGGAAACGGCCTCCACCAGGTCGGCAGCCGGGGTGGGCTGTTCACTTCCGGCAGGTGCCCTACGTTGAGCGTTCGTCTCGTTGAACCCCGGTTCCGTTTGCCCGCCTTCCTGCTCGATGGCTTGGTTCGTCCGTTCCACTGCCGACTGCCGTTCCTGCTCCAGTCGATCCGTTAGCGTGTGGAGGGGCTCTCGCGCCTCGTCTGGACCGTTCGCTTCTCGGATGAAGTGATGGATCCGGCTCTCATCGAGCCATTGCTCGAAGGCGTCACTGGCACGATTGTCGTCGGGGGTCTTTCGATCCGCTGCACCCTCATAGATCATGATCGTGCGTTGTCCCTTGTCCTCAATGCCTCCGCGTTCCGGAAGTCCGAGCATCAAGGCTCCCCAGACAAAGCGCCCGACCTTGTAGGGGATCACATGCTCGGATTCGAGCCAGTGGATTCGTTCCCCGGTTCGGAGACTGAGGGGCTTGCTCCCATGGGTGCCGATGCGTCCGACCCCGGGTGCCGGAACGCGTGGATTCCGCGGATCGACGCCTCCACCCATGTACACAGCGGTCTCCCGCGTGATGTCCGCGAGAAGGCGGCGTGCGGTGGCTTCTGCGGCCCTAAGCGCGGTCGCCTTGGCAGAGTCCCCGTCCGCAGCATCTTGCGCCAGGCCGACGTACAGCCTCGTGGCGGCTTGGAAGTCAGCATGCAGGCTGTGAATCCTCGCTGTGGGCGCAGCCGTCGTGGTCGGCGTCTCGACGGAAGCCGTGTAGAGCTGCCCGGGGTCCCCCTTCTTGCTGTACACCGAGTGATGCTCGCCGCGCACAACGAAGTTCCGCCTGAAGGTGATCCCCAAGAGCCGGTCACGGAGCGCCCCCACCTTGTTCCCGACCCACGCCTTGCCGGCGTCAGCCTTGCCCTTCACCCAGGCCTTGGCCTTGCCGCCCACACGCTTCGCCATTCCGATGAACTTCTCGCCCAGACCGACAGCCTTGCCGACCACCCAGTCGACGACCTTCATGACGGGTTTCTGGACTGTCTCGAGGATCTTCTTGACCTTGTCCGAGATGCCCCCGAATCCCAGCAGCGAGGCGAGGAACCCGATCAGGATCGGGACGAGCTTTCCGAGGGTCTGCTCGATCTTGGACGCCACCGCACCGACGCCGCCAGCGGCGATCGACTCGACCGAGTCCAGCACGGAGTCGACGAACTCCTTGATCTGGGCCGCCTTCTCGACGAAGAACATGACGATGTCGTAGATCATCTTGGCTGCCTTGATGAACGCTCCGGCGGGGTTGAGCATCGAGATGAGCCACGTGATGCCGGCCTTGACGATCTGGACGACCACCATGTCCTTGATCTGGGCCATGACCGCTTCCTTGATGTCCCCGGCCTTCTCCAGCACCCACGTCCACAGGCCGGCGATGCCCTGGGTCACGAGCACCTGGAGCACGCCGAACGCGCCGACGACCTTGTCCCAGACCGGCTGCAGCCCGGGCACCTTCGCGAAGATGCGCGCCTTCACGCGCTCCCAGGTGAGCCCCAGGATGGATAGGACCAGCTGGACGATTCCCTTGAGGTCGAACTTCTCCGGCAGTTCGATGCCGCCCTCGGACAGCGCGCCGAGGAGCCACTTCTGGAGGCCCTTCTTCAGGTGGTCGTAGATGTTGGTGCTGAAGTTGACGATGCCCGACTTGACGGCGTTCACGAGGTTGCCCAGGAACCCGATGGGGTCGGCGATGATCTTCCCGACCGCCGCCGCGGCGCGAGCGAGGACGCCGAGGAGCATGTCCTTGAGCTTGAGGATCGTCTCGATGACGGCCTTGATCGCCCCGATGGCCTTGTCGACCAGTCCCTTGTTCTCCGCCTGGAGTGCCTCGATCCGGTCGTCGAGGCCCTGCCGCGCCTCGACGTACTTGCTGGCGAGGCTGTCGACGAGGGCGTTCTGCTTGTCGTCCACCTCCGACTCGAGCTTGCCGAACTGGTCAGCCACCTGCTCGGCCGCCTCGGCGCCCACCTTCGCGAGGTCCGGCCCCAGCGTCTTCACGTAGGCGGCGACGTCGGCCTTCCCCTTGGCGATCCGGGCCTTGGCCGCTCCCAGGTCCGCCGCGACGATGTCGGCGACGCCGGTGATGACCCCGTTCATCTCCTTGAGGTAGAGCTCGCGGCCCGCCGCGAAGAACTCGTTCACGGTCGAGGGCATCCCCACGAGCTTGTCCTTGGCCCACTTGAGGCCGCCGAGCCAGCCCCCGTAGCGCTCGCGTTTGTACGCCGACATCTTGGCCTCGACGAACGCCTCGAACTTGGCCCGTGCGGCCTTCTCCCCCGAGTCGAAGGCCCTGTCGACCTTCGCGTCGATACCGTCGAGCGTCTTCTTCACGTCCGCCTGCGCCGCCGCGAAGATCGCCTGAACGTTCGCCGCGACCTCGGCCCGCTTGGCCTCGTCCTTCGCCTTGGTCGCCGACTTGTTGCCCGTGACCTGCGCCAGCGCTCCCACCTTGGCCGACTGGATGCCGCCCACCGCCGCCTTCGTCTCCGCGTCGGCCCCGGCCTTGCTCTGGGCCAACGTCGCCGCCTCGGCCTGGCGGAACTGCGCCGGACCGGTCTCGGCGTGGGCGGCCGCCTCCTTCTTGGCGGCGAGCGCGTCTGTGAACGCCGGCTCGTTGGAGGTGGCGAGCTGCTCCTGTGACACACCCGCTTGGGCCAGCTCGGAGTCGGCCCGCTGCTTGCCGGCCGCGAGGTTCAGCTGGTCGGCGGGGGCCGGCTTGGGCACCGCGCCGCCCGCCGCGATGGACGCCACACCTCCCGGCTGCTCGGCCGACATCGGCACCACTGGCTTCGCGACGGCCTTGGAGGCATCCGGAGGGGCGTCGGTGGCCGTCTCGATCGCCTCGGCCGACTTCTCCTTGTTGCCGCCCACGAGGCCCTTGACCTCGTCCTTGACCTGGCCCGTTTGCCCCGACTTCTTGAACTCGGCGGCCTGCTCCAGGTTCTTCGGGCCCTTCGCCTCGATCGCCGCCTTGACCGCCGCGATGAATGCGACCTTGTCGAACGAACCCGCCGGCTGGGCATCCATCGTGTCGAGCTTGGCCGCCTCCGCCTGGCTCGCGACGTCGTTCGCCGGCGCGACGGCCGCAGCCTGCGCCTCCCGGGCCTTGGCGGCTGCGGGAGGGTGCGCCTTCTTTCCCCGCGCGTACTGCTTGGTCGCTCGCGTCACGGCCGTGAAGGCAGGATCGTCCTGCGGTGCCAGTCGAGTGGGCGGGGCCGGCGGCGCCGAGACATGGACCGGTCCCGTCGCGGGCACCACGGACGCCGACGGTGCCGTCACGGTCCCCGTCGAGGGAGCCGCCCCCGTGCCCTTGGACCGCGGCGTCGCCTGCGGGTTGGGAACCTTCACCAGCGGGGACTTCGCCCGTACGGGCTTGGCTGGACGGGCGGGCTTCGCGGCCGCGACCGACGAGGGACCGAACCCCGTTCGGGTGACGGCGAGGGCGGCCGCGGGTGGCTTCCGGTCCGCTCCGTCGATGTCGAACGGGACGCCGACACTCGTGGCTGCGCGCAGGCCGTCCTCCAGGACCCGCAGGTCCGGGTCACTGCCGCGGGCCTGGGCGATCGCCGCGTCGAGCGCGTCCGCCTTGGCGGTCCCCTCGGGACGGCCCCTCGCCTGGAGGAGCGCGGTGACGGCTGCGTTCCCCGCGCTGCGTTGGAGAGCCTGCAGCATGGCGTTCGGCGGCGGGGCCGCGGGGGTCGTCGCCGCCCGCGGCGCTGCGAGCCGTGCCCTGCGCCGGGCCTCGGCCAGGGCTTGGGTCGCAAGGGACGTCATGGACTCTCCTTCAGCCTCGAGGCACAGCTCAGGCGACGTCCTCCTCGTCCTCATCCCGCTGCACGGCAACACCCGGCTCGAACGATCCTTGGACCTCTTCCTCCTCCGCCTCGTCCCGCTGCACGGTCGCCTCGACGCGCTGGATCCCCTGCGCGGGGGCGGCAACCGGGGCGGGTGACATGGCGACGATCCGCTCGGCGTTGGAAGCCGCCTCCCGCTCGAAGCGGTCCCCGGGATCGCTCACCTTCACCCCGAGCGCCGAGGGCGTCCCGTCGACGGGACCGGAGCGCTGTTGGACGACGTGGGTCAACTCGTGGGCGAGCATCGTCCGGCCGGCCTGCGAATCGGGCTCGTACATGCCCCGCTGGAAGACGATGTTGGATCCGACAGTGTAGGCGTGGGCGTTCACCGACGAGGCGGACGCGTGGGCGTCCGAGCCTGTGTGGATCCGGACTCCGCTGAAGTCGGTCCCGAAGCGCTGCTCCATGTCCTGACGGACGTGCCCGTCCAGCGCCGACCCGCTGCTCTTGGACAGCACAGCGGTGACCGGGTCCTCCTCGGTCCGGGCGAGGCGCTGGACTGCGTTGTTGCCGACCACCCGCTGGAGCCGGAGCAACCCGTCCGGCCCCACGACGTCGGTCCGCCCGGCAGCGGCGGCGCGCAGGATCGTGGCGTCGCTCTTCCCCGCGTCCACGCGCGACAAAGGGCGCAGGAACTCCCGTTCGGCATGGTCATGGTCGTGCGCATGCATGGTGAACTCCCTTCGTGCTGGCTCCACGATCCATCGTGGACGGGGCCGGAGGACAGGCGGGGAGGCAGCCCAACGGGCACCATGTCCTGCCCTTCCGCGCACTCATGTCAGCATCGCGTGGTAGCGACCGAACTCCTGCTCGACCAGGAGGCGCCCGAGCTTGCGATACTCCCGCTGGACGGCCATGACGACGTGTGCCATCGTGACCGGGCACTCGGCGTTCGCCGCGAGGTAGGCCGCCGTGACGGCGGCCGATCGGATCCCACCGCCGCTCAGTTCGAACGACTGGGCGCAGAACTCCAGGTCCAGGGATTCCGCTTGCGGCAGGGTGCGCAGGCAGGAGCGCCACAGCACCAGCCGCTGCGCGGCGTCCGGCATGGGGAAGTCGACGATGACGTCCAGCCGGCGCGTGAACGCCTCGTCGATGTTGGCGCGCAGGTTCGTCGCGAGGATCGCGAGGCCGTCAAAGCTCTCCATCCGCTGCAGGAGGAAGGCACTCTCGACGTTGGCGTACCGGTCATGGGCGTCCTTCACCTCGGACCGCTTGCCGAACACGGCGTCCGCCTCGTCGAACAGCAGGACGCCGTTGACGCCGGCCGCAGCATGGAAGATCCGGTCCAGGTTCTTCTCGGTCTCGCCGACGTACTTGTCGACCACGGTGGCCAGGTCCACGACGTAGAGGTCGAGGCCGAGTTCTCCGGCCACGACTTCGGCGGACATCGTCTTCCCCGTGCCGGAGTCCCCGGCGAACAGGGCCGCCACCCCGAAACCGCGGCCGCCGCCCGGACGCATCGCCCAGTCCCCCAGCACGCGCTCCCGATGCCGCGCGCGTGACGCGACTTCCTGCAACGACGTCATGGTCGCGACCGGCAGGGCCAGGTCGCTCCACCCGACGGCGGGTTCGATGCGTCGGGCGAGCCGCTGGAGCGGGCTGCCGTTCTCGCTGCGGGCACCGGCGCGGACGTGCTCGACCGTGACCCGCCCGTCCTCCGACAGCCGCGCCTGGAGTTGGGCCGCGCCCGCCGCGCGCGCCACCTGAGTGGGACGGAGAAGGAACTGCGACGTCGCGTAGCCGGCGTCGAAGTCCACGACGGTGTCCTTGAACGCCTCCCGCCACAGGTCACCCCGCTCGACCAAGGTGCTCTTCGGGATCTCGACGAACAAGGGGACGTCCGTGGACCACGCAGGGTCCCACGGGCCGCTGCCCACCAGCAACAGCGGCAACGGGGCGGGGGTCAGCGCGGCGAGCAACTCGGGGCCCATTCCGGCGTCCGTGACAGGGGAAGCCACGATGCCCGCGCGGAGCAGGCGCGCCTCCCGGGCGACACTCCGCGCGGCCGCGAGGGGGTTCTCGTGCCGGGCGAGGGCTTCGAGGTCGACCGACAGTGCCCGGAGTCCGATGGTGGCCAGTGCATCGACACCGACGAGGAGGCCCGACCCCGTCGGCGGTTCCCGGAGGTAGGCCACGGTGGCGCCACCGGCGAGTGCGCCCGCCAGTCGGGACCCGTCCCCCCAGGCGACCGCGGGAACCTCCCTGAGCACGCGCGCGATCGTGGCGTCGGGCGCGTCGATGCCGAGGAGGTGGGCGACGACCCGGTCGGGAATGCGGAGCGCGCGCCCCGGGAACGGGCGGTCCGCATCCTCGACCACGATGAGGTCGGCCTCGATGAGCGGACCGCAGGTCAGGCGTTCCCGTCCGGCCGCGGACGCCAGCGGGACGCCGCACAGCGCCAAAGCCACGGCCACCGACGGACGCCGCCGGGTCACGTCGTCGTTGAGGTAGCCGAAGACCTGCTCGAACCGGGGGTCCAGGTCACACGCGAGGGCGACCATGAGCAGGTCGACGTCCAGCGGTGCCAGCCCACACGTGCGGGCGAGGGTCGCCAGCCGGCCGGGTGCCTGGGGAGCCACGACGGCGTCCGAGGCCCACGCCAGGCCCCCGGCCAGGTCCAGCAGTGCGTCCGCGTCGCTGTCGATCACCCGGTCGATCGCCTCGTCGGTGAGGTACAGGCCGCGGAACGGGTCGTCCGCCGTCGGGTCGGTGGACCGCCTCGCCGCCACCAACTCCCGCACGAGGACCAGGAGCGATCCGAGGCGAACCCGGAGCTCCTGCCCGTCGTCGGCCGCGCTCATCGGGCGGCCCGCCGTCGGGTCGGCTTGCGTGAGGGCGCATCCTCCCCCTGTCCCTCCGGGGAGCCACCCGAAGTGGCGCCCGACGGGACGGTCGGCGGCACGACGTGTCGCTGGCGCCGCAGGTCGTGACCACCGCTCGTCCGGTCGGCGAGGGTGAGAATGGGGCCCTCCTGCACGGGCGGGCCGGCCTGGAACCGGACTCCGGTGTCCATGGGGGCCACCACCACCACGTCGAGGGACGGCTTGAGTTCCCCACCCAGGGACGACCAGACATCGGCGAAGCCCCGATCCTCCGGCGGGGGCAGCCCCGCCGAGAGGCGTACCGGCAGGCCGGTTTCCGCGAGTTCACCGACGACCAACGCCGGGGGCAGCGCCTCGTACTTGAGGAAGCACCGCAGCAGGGACGCCAGGAGGCGGTGCTCATCCTCGGGTCGCTGTGTCCACGCGGTGATCAGGTAGGACATCTTGAAGAACCGGGGCGACGGACGCCTGACGACCGTGCCGTCGGGATCACGAACGTCGATCCACCCGCGTTCCCGGAGTCGCAGGTCCTCACGTATGTCGTAGAGGTAGACGTCGATCGTCGGGGCATTGCGCCGCGCGGCCCAATCCTTGGTCGGTGCGTCGAGGACGACGTCGACGTCCGACCCGGCGAGTACCTCCGCGCGGATCAGGGACCGCAGTGCCTCGTCGATCGCGGAGATCATGGTCAGTTCCTCTCGACGAACTTCGGAGGCGAGACGTTGCGCGGCGCCACGAGCAACTCGGCGCGGACAGGCGTGAAGCCCTCGCCCGACCCGTCGGTCGCGATCAGGTTGCGCAACCCGAGTTGGTCACGCCGGAGCACCACGATCTGGACCGGGCCGATCGTGCCGTCGGGAGCGACCGTCAGCGGTTCCATGCGCTGCATCGCGCCCACGTCCCACGTGAGCACCACCTGGGCGCCGGGCGGGAAGTCGGTCCCGCTCGCCAAGGTCACCCCGTTGGGGGTGACGACCGTCGGCGAGAGGCGCAGGGTCGGCTGCAGCACCGTGATGGCGATGAGCGCCTGGTTGTTGTCCACGTCCGGGTCGCGCACGCTCGTGGCCGTGCCCAGGTCGTCGAGGGTGACGCCGGCGGTGACGTCACCGGCCCCGGCCGCCGTGAAGGTCGTCGTCACCGTGAAGGTGACGGCCTCACCCACGGCCAGGGCGGCGATCGGACAGCTGCCCGTGCCGTTGAGGCAGGGGTCCGCGTCGGACACCGTCACCACTCCGGCGGGGTGGCGCAGGGTGAGCGTCGCCGCGGTGGACGCCTGGGGTCCGAGGTTGCGGACGGTCACGACGGTCGAGCCCTTGCCCCCGACGTGGCCAACGGGGGGCGACGTGAGTTCGACCGCGAGGTCGGCCACGAGGTCGGCCGGAGGCGGCGCCTGCACCGTGATCAGGGCGGTCGCGGAGTTGGGGGCGGGGCCCCCGTCGGGGACGTCGGTCGTCACCACGGCGGTGACGGTGTGATCGCCGGCCACCGAACCCGTCGCGGGGAGGGCGACGGCGAGTTCCTGCCCTGGAGCGAGGTCGGTGACGCGGCAGGTGAACGTACCGCCTGCGAGCGTGCACCCTGGGGGCGACTCCCCCGGGGCAAGTCCCACCGGCAGGTCGACCACCAGGGTGGCCTCGGGGAGCCGTGCCGGACCCGCATTGCGCACCGTGGCTGTGAGGACGGTCGACAGGCCGAGCGGGCCCGTGTTGGGCGTCGCGACCAGCGTCACGGCCAGGTCGGCGAACGGCTGCCACGCGGGCTCGCCCTCGGGTCCGCGGGACTGGGCCAGCGTGCGCAGTCCGGTGCCGTCGGGCCGCAGGGCATGGATGCCGAGCTGGCTGGGGTGCCCGGCGGGCTGACCCGTGACCGCCAACTCCAGTCCGTCCGGTGACCACGCGGGATCGGTCGCAGCGCTCAATTGGGGCCGCGACGGCAGCGGCGTCCCGTCGGTGCCGAAGCCGGTCACCGGGACGACCGTCGCCACGGTGACCGGCGTGCCGGCCGCGCCGACCGTGCCCGCCACCGCCAGCGTCGCGATCCGGACGTCACCCCGGTATTCGTGGGCCACCGACCGACCGTCCGGGGACCACGCGGGGACGCGTCCCTCGACCGGCGTGGGAGAGCACACCCGTGTGGGCGGGCACGTCGGGTCCGCCGGAATCGCGAGGGGCGCTCCCTCCCCCGTGAGGGCGTCGAGGACCCACAGCGTGCTGACGGGCTCGGCTGGTGGTAGCGCCGCCGCCACAGTCACCTGGGGCTGCGGGACCGCGCCGGCACCTGCGGACGGGGCCGCGGGGGCCATCCGCACCACGGTGGACGGGGCCGGCGACGACGGGTCGGGCTGAGGAACCAGGTCGATGACCGGCGGGTAGTAGCTGACCGAGACCGACGCCTCGGCGGAGTTGTCGGAGAGGTCCGTGTCCCGCAGCACATCGGCGACCGCGCGGACGGTCACGTCCCCCTCCATGGCGCCACGGACGGGAAGGACCAGCGTGGTCGTCGCGCCCGGCGCCAGGTCCGTCACATCGCAACGGGTGGCCGACAGTTCGTCGGACCCCGTCGGACCAGCGGGGGTGCAACCGGGGACGGTCGGAGTGAAGTCGACCCGAGGCGCTTCGCTCCCCTCCAGCACGGACAGCACCTCGATGGTGAAGGGCCCGGTCGACCCCGCTTCCACCGCGTTGGTCAGGGTGACGGTGGCCGTCGCCGGCGTGTCGAGTGTGAGGTGAGTGGGGATCTCGAGGCGGACCGCCACATCAGGCAGGGCGCTCACCCGGATGTCAGCGCTGGCCTCGTTGTTGACGGTCTCGACGTCATCGCCGAAGGGGACCACCTGGCCCGTCAGTGTGCTCGTACCGAGCTCGGCGGGGGTACCGGACACCTGGATGTCCACAGTCCCGCCGGGTGGCAGGGCCCCCAGGGTGCAGTCCAGCAACGTGGGTGGCTCGAAGGGGCTGGTACACCGAGCATCGTTCGTCGCCAAGGGGAACGGTGCCCTGATGTACAGCCAGCCACCCGGGCTGGAGCCCCCACCCTGATTGGTCACCGAGATCGTCGACTGGAACGGGACGCCGCGGGTGGCGTCCGGCGGGGCGTCGATGCTGACGGACAGGTCGGGGTGGGGGGAGACCCGGCGTGCGATCACGAGCTGCCGGCCGTCCGGCGACCAGGACGGCCCCTCGTCCCAGAACGCGGCCTCCTTCGGCTCGCTCGTGAGGTGGACCGCGACTCCCGTCGCGACGGTCGCCACGAAGACGTGGGACTGGTCGGGACCCTCGCGATCGTTGTCGCGGCGGATGAACGCGATGCGCGTCCCGTCAGGAGACCAAGCGGGCTCGAGGTCCCGGGCGGATGGCGGTCGGTCCGTCAGCAGGGGCCGGACGTCGGTCCCATCCGCCTTGGCCGTCACGATCTCGCGTCCACCCCCCACGACCCGGGACCACGCGATGCGTGTCCCGTCCGGGGAGTAGGTCGGCGAGGACTCGTCGAGGGCGCGGGCCTGGCCGGCGACGTCCTCCACCCCGGCTGCCACGATGCGTCGGGAAGATCCGTCCGCCGCTACCACGTCGGACACGTCAGCCGAGCGTGTGTGTCGGGTGTGGACGGCGACCAGTTGGTCGTCCCAGGGCCCTTGGAGGACGAACGCAACATGGGACTCCGACGTCCCGAGATCGGCGGAGACCGTCTGCAGCAGTTCCAGGTCCGCCACGTAGGTGAACTCCCGGGCGCTGTCCTGCTGCAGGGCCACCAGCATGACATCGCCTCGGGGGTCGTCTCGCGTGGACGTGAAGCCCACACCCCACTCCTCGGTCCACGCCAGGGGGACGACCGTGGCCTCGCTGCTCTGGATCGGTTCGCCCGGCCACAACGACAACGGTGCTCGCAACCCCATCTCCCCCGGGAGCAGGTCGCCGATGATCGCCAGCGAACCATCGGACCTGAACTGCGTCGAGGTGAAGACGATGGAGTACTCGAGGTCGTCTCCCCACAACTGCTGGCGGAAGGCACGCGGTTGCGTCTCCGCGGCCGGCCCGCTGGTGAGCTGGACGGCGTCGGTCGCCGGGACTTCCTGTCCCCGCTCCCCCAGGTCTGCCGCGTACAGGTCGCCGAGCGGGTCCAGTGGCGCGGAGCCACTCCGGCTGAACGCCACGGCGTCGTCGCCGACCCAGGTCGGCCAGAGGTCGTCGCCCGGCCCGTCGGCGACCTTCGCGCGCGGCATGTCGGCGCAGGGCAACGGTTCGTCCAGGGTGGTGCTGGGGTCGGACAGCCACGCCACCCAGATGGCCCACCCGTCCCCCGCGTTCGCTGCGTACGCGACCTTGCCGCCGTCCGGGGACAGGACCGGGTGCGACTCCGTCGCGGTGTCGCAGGTCATGCGCACCAAGGTGTCCACGGCGGGACTGGGCGAGGGAGCGGGCGACTCCGAGGGCGGGGGGTACGGATCCGGGGTCGGCACGTCGCCCAGTCCCCGTCGCACGTACACCTCACCGGAGGCCTCGTCGCGGTCGCTGACGAAGACCAGGTCGCGCCCTCGCGCGGACGCCTCGCCCACGTGCGCGTCCCCGGCCTCGATCGGGTCGGCGGTGGAGCAGTCGAAGGGGCCCGTGCTCGTGGACGCAGTGCACCAGCGCTCGTCCCTCCTCACCAGTTCATCCTTGTCGTCGGTGAAGGCGACGCGGGGGGCAGGGGCGGACGCCGAGGGCAGGGCGGACGAGCCGGCACCGGGCGGCTCGTCGGGCGGGAGGGGCACCGCACCGGCCTGAGTGGTGACCAAGAGAGTCAGCACGCACCCCAACGCGACCGCGGTCCAGCGGTTCCTCCGGCGCATGCTCGCACCCCTTCCATCGTTCGACACCTACACTCCCGTCCCACCCCGAGGGATCGCGACGACCGCCGGACAGACCTTGGGGCATCGGGACCGGCACGAAGGGGCAACTCAGATCAGGCCCTGACGCAGCGCATAGGCGACGGCGTGGGAGCGATTCCTGAGCTGGAGCCGCGTCGTGACGTCGTGGAGCACGTTCTTGACGGTGCGCTCCGAGTACGCCAGTTGGGCGGCGATCTCGACGGTGCTGAACCCGTCGGCCACGAGCCTGAGGACCTCCAACTCACGCTTGGCGAGGCCGGTGAACGTCAGGCCCCGTGGGGTCAGGACCTGCCGCTGGAGGCGTCCGACCTGGTCGAGCAGCCGGCCCAACAGGTCGGGCGGCACGCTCCCCTCCCCGGATGCCGCCCGGGTCACGACGTCGACGAGCCGGTCGGGCGTGGCCTCGTCGCGCCTCACCAGGCCCACGACGCCGACCTCGACGGCCGAGACGAGGTCGCCGTCCTCGAGCTTGCTCGCGACCAGGACGGTGCGGCAGGCGCGCTGCCGTTGGACTTGGCGGAGGAGGTGCAGCGCGTCCTCGTCCAACGCATCGATGACGATGATGGCCACGCGGGCCGCGTCCATCTCTTCCGTGGGAAGGACGGTGACCTCATGGCGATGCCTCAACTGGCTGGCCACACCAGCGGCCGAGATCGGGTCGCGCGCGTGCACGACGACGGGAACACGTTCCATGGAACTGCCTCCTGGGGGTAGGACTCGTCATGTCGGGCCTCGTGGCCCTTTCGGGAGCCTGACAGGGCATCCTCTACGTGCACTCAACGCGGGCTCAACGGGCAGATTCGCTGCCCTGTTGTCCGCTCCGTTGCTCCCTGACGCGGCCGTCTCGGACCGGGACCCTGTAGGGGTGAGTACCGTTGCGACACTCGAGACCGACCGGGTGACTCTTGAGGCAGGAACGCGCGTCACCGTGCCCCTGAACGTGAGGAACGCCGGCGAGGTGGTCGAGGACTACCGCCTCGACATCGTCGGCATCCCCGCCGCCTGGACCACCGTCGAACCGTCCCAGTTCACCCTCTACCCCGGCACGGAGCGGACGGCCACGGTCGAGATCCACCCTCCGCGCGCGTCCCACGTCCCCGCCGGCGAACTGGGCTTCGGGGTGCACGTCGTCCCGACCGAGCACCCCGACCAATCGGTGGTGCCCGAAGCGGTCGTGGAGGTCCTGCCGTTCCTGGAGACGACCGCGGAACTGGTTCCCCGGACCTCCCACGGCAAGTACGGCGGTCGGCACCAGGTGGCGATCGACAACCGTGGGAACGTACCCGTGACGGTGTTGCTCCTGCCGGTGGTGGAGTCGGACGCCCTCGTCGTCGCCACCCGTCCGGAGAGCCTGACCGTGGAGCCCGGAACCGCCAGCTTCGCCGACGTGCGGGTTCGGGCGACGAACCGCTTGTGGCGAGGTTCCCCGAGGACCATGCCCTTCGCGCTGGTCGTCGCACCCCAAGGGGCCCAGGAGGTACGGCTGGAGGCGGGTCACGTCCAGGACCCCGTCTTCCCACCCTGGATCCTCAAGGCGATCGCCGCGCTGGTGGCGTTGGCACTGCTCCTGCTCGCCCTGTGGTTCCTCGTGTTGCGCCCCACCATCGAGGCGGCTGCCAAGGACGCCGTGGCGGAGCCTGTCAGGCAGGCCGAGGCGCAGGCAGCCGTCGCACAGGAGGCGGCCGCCGAGGCGAACCAGGCGAAGGCGGAGAGCCAGGCGAGCGCCGAGAAGGCCCAAGCCGCGCAGCCCGATCCGTCGGCGAGCCCGGGCACGGGCGTGCCACCGACCGAACCGGCGCCGAGCGCTCCGGTGGTGGTCGTCGCCCCCGCGACCGACCGCCTCACGGTGGACACACCCACGGGGACCTCCGAGACGGACACGTTCACCGTCCCGGAGGGCCAGCGCCTTGCGCTGACCGACTTCGTCCTCGAGAACACCCAGGGGGACAGTGGGGTGCTGACCCTGCGCCTGGGGACCCGGGTCCTCCTGACCCAGGCGCTGGAGAGCTTCCGCACCACGGACTACCACTTCGTGACTCCGTTCGTCGCGACCGGTCCCGTCAGGCTCCAGCTGGAGGTCAGGTGCAACCGGCCGGGCACTCCCCCCGACACGGACCCGGCGCCGACCACCTGCCGCAACGCCGTGACGTTCGGTGGTGAACTGACCACGACGACGCCGTAGCCGCCCGCCCGGGAGGCCGGCTCCTAGAGTGGTGGTGTGCTCGCCGACCGGTCCCGCCGTCGCAGCGCCCGCACGCACGTGCGCCGGGCCCTGGTCGTCCTGGGCCTGCTGGTTGGCCTGCCGGCCCTGCTGTTGGGGATCGACTCCGCGTGGACGACGGCCACCGACCCCGCCCACCGGACGAGGGTGGTCGAGGTCTCCGCCGGTGACCCGACAGCCGCGACCTATCGCGCCGACTCGGCGGCCGTGTTCCTCAACGGACTCGGCCTGGACGTCAGCATCCGGCAGGCCCAGGCACTCTCCCCCTCGGTCGGCCGGTACGGACGCGTCTACGCCTTGAGGTACGCGTCGGTGTTCGACGCCGACCGGGCGGCGGACGCCGTGGCCGAGGCCGTCCGCAATCCCGACGCCCCCGGACGTCCGGTCCACCTGACGGTGCTGACCTCCTCGATGGGGGACGTGCGGGGCCTGGAGATCATCTCGTCACTCCAGCACGAGCACCCGGACGTCCGCGTCGTGGGGTTCGTGGTGAACACCGGGCCCGGGCCCGAGAAGCGCCTGCGTGTGCGCGGGGGCGAGTCCGTCCAGCGCATCCTGGACCAGAGTTGTTCACCGTTCGTCCCGGGGAGCACCACGTTGGGGTTGGTCGAGCTGGTGAACCAGAGCCTCCAGGGCCATGTGGACGACCTGGACAGCGCGATCGCGGCCTTCAACTCGGGCCGGCAGTACCGGGGCCGCGTGCTGGTCAACCAGTTGTGCAGCCTGACTCGGCCCTCGGCGATCAAGGACCCTCCGTCCATCCCCTACAGCGTGTACTTGGGGGTGGAGGATCCCAACGACGACGTCGTCGTGTACACCGAGCCCGCCTACGACGACTGGCTGGACGTCCTGCCGGGCATGGAACATCGGCGCGTCCGAGGTGCGACGCACGACAACTTCCACTTCCGGCCGGACCTGTTCAACCCCCTCCTGTCCGACGACATCCTCCCGAAGATCAGCTCGGCCAGACGCCTGACCTACCCCGTTCGGCCCGCCCAACGGCCCGGCGACGATCCCTTGCAGGCACCTGACCGGACGAAGGCCGGCCCGGCCAAACCCGTCTAGCGTCAGAGCCAGTCGCGGGTCTTGAACACGGCGTACAGCACGGCGACGAGGCCGACGATCAGGGCGACCGACAAGTAGAGCCCGAGCGGCTCGCTGAAACCGGGGTAGGGGATGTTCTGGCCGAACCAGCCGGTGATGGCCGTCGGAACGGCGATGATCGCCGCCCAGCCGGCGAGCTTCTTCATGATCGTGTTCAGGCGACTGTCCTGCAGCGAGAGATTGGTCTCGAAGATGGACGAGATCATGTCGCGCAGCGACTCGGTCCACTCGGTGGCCCGCAGCACGTGGTCGTACAGGTCGTCGAACCATGGCCGCAGGGCAGGTTCGCTGTCGAAGTGGCGCATGAACCCGTTGACGACCTCGCGCATCGGCGTGACGATCCGGCGGAGCGCGACGAGGTCCTTGCGCAGGTCGTAGACCGTGCGGGCGAAGGAGTGTCCCGTACGGCGCTCCTCGAACAGGACGTCCTCGAGTCCTTCGGTACGGTCGTCCATCCGCTGGATGGCCTCGAAGTGGCCGTCGACGACCACGTCGAGCAGCCCGTGGACGAGTGCGCCGGGGCCGGCCTCGAGGAGGTGCTCGTTCTCGTCCCAGCGCGCCAGGACCGGTGCCATGTCGAGCGAGTCCGAGAGCCGGATCGTGATCAGCGCTGACGGCAGCACCATGCCCGAGATGCGATGGGTGCCAAGGCGTCCGCCGGCATCCCTGCTGGTGTCGTGGAGGTCGACCCCGTACACGGTGAAGAACAGGTGAGAGTCATGTCGGATCAGCTTCGCGCGCTCGTGCGGGGCGAGGGCGTCCTCAACAGCGGTCGGCGACAAGCCCAGTTCGCGAGCGATGTCGGCGAGGTCCTCGAGGGTGGGGTTGAGCAGGTCGACCCACACCAGCGTCTCGGGATCGTGGGCCGCGCCGGAGAGTTCGGCGCGGGTCACGTCCGCATCGAGCAGCACGCCGTGCCGCCACGAGCGGCTCGCCGCGATCCCGGATCCGTTGCCCACGGCGATCATCCTGCACCATGGACGAGCCCTGCCCACGCGGTGACGGAGAACCCGCCCTCGGGGGCAGCGGAGCGCCGGACCGAGCGCACCTTGGCCCGGCGGTCCGCCGACGAGGATCCCCCGTGATGCCTCATGTCAATACCTCCGGATGGATTAGGTCGTTGCCTCACCTGTGACCTCCGGTTCGGCAGGAGTCGTTGCCTCACGTGTCTCCTCCGGTTCAGCCGGTCGCGGCACGGCGTTGCCGGGCGGTACGGCCCTTGGCCTGGGCGAGGGCTTCGAGGCGTCCGGTGTGGTGGAGGATCTCGCGTTGCAGGGCACCGAGGCGAAGCTTCTTGAACCGGGCGTTCATCGTGATCACGGGCCGTTTCCGGGTCGCGGGGTGGGCGAGGGCACGCTGGTGCGGGGTGGCGGCCTGGTGGTACTTCTTGACGACCTTGGCGCCGTCGCGGTGCTTGGAGGCCAGCTTCAGGCTGGGCAGGAAGTAGTTCGCGAACGCGTCATCCAACGCCCAGATCCGGTTCAGCAGCTCGAGCTCGGCGTCGGTGTCGTACCGGTAGTAGCCGACCAACTCCCGCACCCGGGCCCAGTTCTTCTGCTCCACGTAACAGCCGTCGTTCTTCTTCCCCGCCCGCCCGCGCGTGAACGTGATCTTGCGGGTCTCGCAGTAGTGCAGGAAGTGGTGGTTGATGAACTCCGACCCGTTGTCGGAATCGATCCCCACGATCGGGAACGGGAACATCCCGGCGGCGTGGTCGATGGCCTCGATCACCCACCGACGGGCCCGGTTCGGCACCGACCGGTTCACCGTCCACCCCGTCGCCACATCGGTCATCGTCAACGTGTAGCAGTACTCACCCGAGGCCACCCCACCGTCGTGGGCGACCAGGTCGATCTCGACGAACCCCGGCGTCGCATCGTCCCAGTCAGCGAACGTGCGGATCGGGATCTGGTGTTTCAACAACGACCCCGGCTTGGTGTGCGTCCGGCCGCGTAGCGTCATCCGCTTCCGCTCCCCGGCGAGCATCCGGTCGATCGTGGCCGCCGAGATACCGGCCAACAACTCGGCCTGGGTGTCGTCCAAGACGATCTCCCCCTCCACCCGCAGCAGGGGCACCAGCACGGGCATGAACGGCGCCAGGATCTTCCCCGCCGGCGCCCGCAACAGGGTCCAACAGCGCACCAGGGCGGGCAGCAGGTCATCGCCGTAGACCCGCGACCGCGGCTTGCGAGGCCGGACCGGTTTGACGACCAGCACCTCCCGTAACGCCGCCCGCGCATAGTCACGATGCCAGCCCGTCAACTCGACCAACTCGTCCAGGATCCGCGACTTCCCGGCCCGGTCCGCCCCCTTGTAGGCCAACGCCTTCTTCACCGTGACAGCCCTGCGCTCGCTCAAGGTCAGCTCCATCCCCGGATCGTTCAGGCGGAGACCCTTACGCGAGGCAACGACACCCCCGAA
>NZ_JCAKNE010000016.1:0-115457 GCF_059515965.1 Propioniciclava sp. LT432
GGTCATGGAAGTCCTACCCCTGAGGAGTGCTCGCCAGGTGGCGGGTGAGTTGGTGCAGGTGCGCGAGAGTCGTCGTGCCCTGGAGGTTTGTGAGGTGGATCTGGTCGCCGAGTTGGTCGACCTGTACGACACGGTGCCCGAATCGCTGGTGGAGGGTGCCGAACGCCTGGTGGCGTCGGGGCACGACGGCACACCGGTGTTCGCCGAATTCCTCATCCTCGAACTCGCCGCCCTGATGGGCTTCTCGGCCGACAGTGCCCGCTCGCTGGTGTCGGACGTGGTGGACCTGCGGGAGCGGATGCCGCGGACGTGGGAGGCGTTGCATCGGGGCTTGCTGCCGGTGTGGCAGGCCCGCAAGCTGGCCCAGAAGACGAGCCTGCTCACCCTGTCGGCGTGCCGGGAGGTGGATGAGGCATTGTTCCCGGCACTGGGCCGCTTGGCGTGGCCACGCGTCTTGCGGAAGTTGGGGGGCCTGATCGTGGCGGCCGACCCCCAGGGTGCGATCGAGCGGGCCGACAGCAAGCGGTCGGAGACGTTCGTGCGGATCGTGCACGAGGGGGAGGGCATCTCGAGTGTGTACGCGCGCCTGCACAGCGAGGACGCCCTGGTCCTGGCGAACGCGGTCGAGACCCTCGCCCGGCAGAAGGTCACCGACGGGGCGACCGACCCCCTCGACCGGTTGCGCGCGCAAGCCCTGGCCGATCTCGCCAAGCCGAGCGACACCCCACTCCCCGGTGGTCTGCCGCGTCCGGAGGCGACGCTGGTGGTGCACGTGGTGCCGGGGAGCCCGTTGGCGCGGACCCAACTGGTCGGCCCGACCGCGAACCGGGGTGGCGGCGACCTGGGGGCCCTGCTGCTGGGGCAGGTCCGGGACCTCCTGCAACACCACCGGGTCCGCGTCCTGCCGGTCATCGACCTGGCCGACGATCCGGCGGTGGATGCCTACGAGGTGCCGGCCGGGATCGGTCGGCAGGTGGTGGTCCGGGACGGGTTCGAGGTGTTCCCCTTCTCGTCCCGGCCCGCGGCCGGCTGCCAACGAGACCACACCCAGTTCTGGCGCCACGGTCGGCCGCGGCAAACCAGGCCCAGCAACCTGGGCTGCCTGTCGCAGTTCGTGCACCGCGCCAAGACCCACGGCCAGTGGAAGTACGAGCAATCCGACCCGGGCCGGTTCACGATCACCAGCCCGCTCGGGTCCGGCTACGAAGTCACCCGGCAAGGCACCCACGTGACGCACCGGCACACCGAACACATCCCACCCCAACCCCTCACCATCACCGCCGGATTCATCCCCCGCACCGACCTCCCCACACCCCCCACCCGCACCACCTGACCCGCCACCAGAGCCCCGCGCGGGCAGCCACCACGACGGCAGCCCGGGAGCGAAGCATGCCGGGGGAGCCAAGCATGCCCGGGGGAGGGAAGCATGCCCAGGAGGGGCGTTGGACCTAGGATGATCAGCCGTGACAGAGCAACGACGCCAACCCGAGCAGCAGGCCCCGCCGGCGCAGAAGCTGCAGGTCCGTTACGCGAAGCGGGGGCGGGCGCGCTTCACCAGCCACCGGGACTTCCACCGTGCGTTCGAACGGGCCCTCCGTCGGGCGGGTGTTCCGATGGCGCTGAGTTCGGGCTACAACCCCCACCAGCGGATCTCGTTCTCCAACGCGTCCCCGACGGGTGCCGCCACCGAGGCGGAGTACCTGGAGATCAGCCTGAGTGTGGTCGTCGACCCGGACGCCGTGGCCACCGCCCTCAACGGAGCGCTCCCCGATGGGCTCGTCGTCCTGGAGGTCGTCCCGTCGCCGCCCGGCGGCATCGCTGATCGGCTCCAGGCGTCGACGTGGGAGATCCGTGTGGCCGGCTTGTCGCGACAGGTCCTGGAGTCCGCCGTGGCCGCGCTGCTGGCGTCCGACCACGCCGAGGTCGACCGCATGACCAAGACCGGCCTGCGCACCTTCGACGCTCGCGCCGCCATCATCGACCTGAGGGTGACGGGCGACGACACGCTGGTGCTCGTGTCCCGCCACGGCGTCCCGCTCGTGCGCCCCGATGACGTCCTGCAGGCGCTCGGCCGTGCTGACGAGGCCTTCGTCCCCGCCGAGCCTCCGTTGCTGACGCGACTGGCACAGGGGGAGTGGGACGGGAGCCGGACCGTGGGTCCCTTCGAGACGCCGGAACGGGACGCCGACGAGGCGGACCCGGGTGTCTAGCTGGGGTTTCGCCCTCGGGTGTGGAAGAATGACACCCAGGTTGGACGCCGCCCCCGGCGCCTGACCGGGCTTTAGCCGCGACGACCACACGTCGACCGCGGCGGCCCCGTCAAACCGCAAGCTTCGCCGTGTTCGGCCACGATGCCAGGGCACGGCGCACGTTTCGACAGGTGATCCTGTCGTGTAGAGGAGAGCACCATGCTCGATTCGGATGCCCCCGTCGGCGCACCCGCAGACTCCCAGCAGTCGTCCACGCCCGCGCCTCGGCGCCGCCGCGCGGCGAGCCGTCCGGCGGGGCCGCCCAAGGCCATCGAGACAGCGCCGGCCCCCGTCGAGATCGCGCCGGTCGAACCCGAGTCCGTCGAGGCGGAGTGGAGTGAGGTCCCCGTCGGCGCACCCGTGGTCGAGAGCCCGGCCGAACCCCTCTCCGACGGGGTCGCCACGTCTGACCAGGAGCCGTCTGCCGACGCCGAGGTCGAGTCGCCGGTGAGCCCGGTCGAGGCGGCGCTGGACGCCGACGACGCCGAGTTGGCCGACGAGCTCGCCCCGGCACAAGACGTGTCGGCCGAGGACGCACCCGTCGAGGAGGCAGCCGTCGACGAGACACCAGTCGAAGACGAGACACCAGTCGAAGATGCACCCGCCGAGGACAGGCCCGCCGAAGAGGCGCCCGCGCAGGCGCCACTTGCTGAGGACACGCCCGCCGAGGAGGCAGTCGCCGAGGAGCCCGCCCCGACTCCCCGACGCCGTCCGGCCCGTCGCCGTGGACGTCGCGTCGAGGCGGACACGAGCGCCGAAGCAGATCAGGCCGCCCGTGGCGCCGAGGCGTCGGATGCGCTGGGCGATGAACTGGCCCAGCTGGCTGCCGAGCGCCCGCGCCTCTCGGACGAGATGGCGAATCCCTTCCGCCCCGCCGATGTGTCGGCGGCCCTGGACAACTTGGCCGCGGCCATCGGGGGCGAGGACGGCCCGTCCGACCAGGACGAGGCCGACGACGACCGTGGTCCCGAGGATGCGGACGTGGACGACAGCGACACGGGCGACGAGGCCACGCCGCGTCGTCGTCGACGCCGTAGGGGCGGGCGCCGCCGCCGCCGGGGTGCGGACGCCGAGGACGCCGGCGACGACGCCGACAGCGAAGGCGACGCCGACGACGAGTCCGAGGAGGACCAGGGCGACTCCGGCGACGAGCAGGAGACCGACGCCGACCGCGAGGGGGACACGAGAGGGGAGGCCGGTGAGGCCGCGACCTCCAGCCGGCGTCGCCGCCGTCGCCGCCGTCGTGGTGAGGACACCGACGTGGACGCCGAGGAGGGCGTCGACGTCGTCGTGAAGGTGCGCGAGCCGCGCACCACCCGCACGCGTTCGGTCACGGACGAGATCACCGGCATCGAGGGCTCCACTCGCATGGAGGCCAAGCGCCAGCGCCGCCGCGAGGGCCGCGCTGCCGGACGGCGCCGGGCCCCCATCCTCTCCGAGGCCGAGTTCCTGGCCCGTCGCGAGGCCGTCGAGCGCCAGATGCTGATCCGCCAGGCGGACGACTACACGCAGATCGCCGTCATGGAGGACGGCATCCTCGTCGAGCACTACGTCGACCGCGACAGTTCGGCGTCCATGATCGGCAACATCTACCTGGGCCGGGTCCAGAACGTCCTGCCCTCGATGGAGGCGGCGTTCGTCGACATCGGTCGCGGGCGCAACGCAGTGCTGTACGCCGGTGAGGTCGACTGGGACTCCTTCGGGGTGACCGGTGACGACCGCAAGGTCGAGAAGGTGCTGAAGTCGGGTCAGTCGATCCTCGTCCAGGTGACCAAGGATCCGATCGGCGCCAAGGGTGCCCGCCTGACGGCGCACATCTCCATCCCCGGCCGCTACGTCGTCTACTGCCCGGGCGGCCAGCTGTCCGGCATCAGCCGTAAGCTCCCCGAGAGCGAGCGGGCGCGCCTCAAGGGGATCCTCGACGACGCCGTCGGCGAGGAGGCGAGCGTCATCGTCCGCACCGCCGCCGAGGGTGCCTCCCAGGAAGAGCTCGAGCGTGACGTGGCCCGCCTGCGCGCGCAGTGGGAGGTCATCGAGAAGAAGGTCAAGGCCGGCAACGCCCCGCAGCAGCTCTACACCGAGCCCGACCTGACCGTCCGGATCGTCCGCGACCTCTTCACCGAGGACTTCAGCGCGCTCGTCGTCGACGGCAACGGCCAGGGCGAGGACGCCTGGGACGCCATGGAGGCCTACGTCACCCACGTGGCCCCTCACCTGTCCGAGCGCCTCCGGCGCTGGGACCGCGCGACCGAGGGCGACATCTTCGACAAGTTCCGCGTGCACGAGCAGGTGGCCAAGGCGCTCGAGCGCAAGGTGCACCTGCCGTCCGGTGGTTCGCTCGTCATCGACCGCACCGAGGCCATGACGGTCATCGACGTGAACACGGGCAAGTTCACCGGCAGTCAGGGCAACCTCGAGGCGACGGTCACGTCGAACAACCTGGAGGCGGCCGAGGAGGTCGTCCGGCAGCTCCGCCTGCGCGACATCGGCGGGATCATCGTCATCGACTTCATCGACATGGTCCTGCCCGCAAACCGTGAGCTCCTGCTCCGCCGGCTCGTGGAGTGCCTGGGCCGTGACCGCACCCGCCACCAGGTCGCCGAGGTCACGTCGCTGGGCCTGGTCCAGATGACCCGCAAGCGCATCGGCACCGGGCTCGCGGAGGCGTTCACCGTCCAGTGCGAGAACTGCGCGGGCCGTGGTTACCACGTCCACGACGCTCCGGTGGCGTCGCAGGCGCACGCCGACGGCGGCGATCGTGACGCGGGCGGACGCCGTGGGCCCCGCACCCGCGGTGGTCGCTCCCGTGGTGGCCGACCCGACGGTGCTGCTGCTCCGGCCATGCCGGTGCACGCGTCACCGAGCACTCCGGTCCCGACGCCTCCGACCCACCCGTCGCCTCCCGCCCCGCACGTCGAGCAGGAGCACGTCGAGCAGGAGCACGTCGAGCAGGAGCACGTCGAGCAGGAGCACGTCGAGGCCGCCGAGCCGGTCTCGAACGACGTCCCGGCGGCACCGGAGGTCCCCGCAGTGCCCGAGGTTCCGGAGACGCCACAGGCGCCTGAGACACCCGACATTCCCGAGGTGCCCGCGACCCCCGACGTCCAGGACGTTCCTGACGCCGCCCCCGGCGAGCAGGTGGACACCGAGGGACCGGCCGAGGCCTGAGGTGACGCCCCACTGGCGGTCCGCGCACGCCGAGGAGTGGGCGAGGACCGTCGTCGCCGCCGTACGTCAGGTCTATCCGTGGGCGGCCCAACACACGGTGACGGGCCCGGACGACACGGACGCGACCCCGCAACGCCGGCACCCTGCGTTCCACGGCAGCTTCGACTGGCACTCGTGCGTCCACATGCTGTGGTCGGGCATGACGCTGCTGGCCGAGGCGTCCGACCAGCTTTCAAAGGCGACGCGCGACGACCTGGTCGCCCTGCTCGACGAGCGCCTCACCGCCGACAACGTGGCCACCGAGGTGGCACTGCTGCGACGGCGTCCCAGCTTCGAGCGTCCCTACGGGTGGGCCTGGGGGCTCCAACTGGCGGCGGCCGCCGCCGCCTCGGGCCACCAGGACTGGGCCAGGGCCACGAAGCCGCTGGGCGACCTGCTCACTGAACGGTTCACCGCTTGGCTCCCCACGCTGCACGCGCCGGTGCGCCACGGCGTCCACTCCAACACAGCGTTCGCGCTGCTGCTGGCCCGGGACGCCGCCGCCTCCGTCGGGTCCACGGTCACGGCCGGCGTCATCGACCGCCACGCCCGCGCGTGGTTCGGCGCCGATCGCCGCTACCCGATCGCGTGGGAGCCGAGCGGCCACGACTTCCTGTCGCCTGGGCTGTCAGAAGCCGTGCTCATGCAGCGCGTCCTCCCGACCGAGGAGTTCCGAGACTGGTTGGGCGCCTTCCTGCCCGGGCTGGCGGACGAGGGCGACCCCCTTCTGACCGCCCCGATGGGCGTCGACGCCACGGACGGCCAGACCGCGCACCTGCTGGGCCTGGCCCTGTCCCGAGCGTGGCACCTGCGCGAGCTCGCCGGCGTCCTCGACCCCGGAGCGACCGCGCGCATCGCTGCGGCGAGCTCCGCCGAGGTCGCTGCGGTGGCGTCCGAGATCACCTCGGGCGACTTCATGGCGACCCACTGGCTCGTCAGCTTCGCGCTCAAGGCCGAACTCGCCCACTAAGGTGGGCGGGTCCACCCTCGGTGTCGAAGGAGCGGCTGTGGGGCAGTGTGTGTTGGTCGTCGATGACGAGCGGCCCATCCGGACGATGCTGCGCGCCTACCTGGTGGATGCCGGATTCGAGGTCATCGAGGCGGCTCTCGGAACCGAGGCCCTCCGCAAGCTCGCCGCCCACCCCGTCGACCTCGTGCTCCTGGACCTGGGCCTTCCCGACCTCGGCGGCATGGACGTCCTGGCCGCCATCCGCGAAACCTCCCACGTCCCGGTGATCCTGGTCACCGCGCGCGCCGAGGAACTCGACAAGCTCACCGGTCTGGAGGCCGGCGCCGACGACTACGTCACCAAGCCGTTCAGCCCCCGCGAGGTGGTGGCGCGGGTGAACACGGTCCTGCGCAGGTCCGCCCGGTCCCGGGACAAGCCACCGTTGGACCCCGTGCTGAGCGTGGCCGGCCTCGTCATCGACCCGCGCACGCGGGTCGTCTCCGTCGACGGGGTCACCGCGACCCTGACCGCGCTCGAGTTCGACCTGCTGCACGCCCTGGCGTCCGATGCCGGCCGCGTCTTCTCGCGTGCCCAGCTCCTGGAGAGCGTCTGGGGCTACGACTTCTACGGGGACGAACGCGTGGTGGACGTGCACATCCGCCGCATCAGGGCCGCGATCGGGGACGACGCGGCCAACCCCCGGCTCATCGGGACGGTGCGCGGGATCGGCTACCGCCTGCTGGTCGACCCGACGTGAGGCGCCCGGCATGAGGAGGATGTCGTTCCGCCTCCTGGCGGGACACGTGAGCGTGGGCCTGCTCGGCGCCCTCGTCATGTATGTGGTGGTGCGCCTGCTGGCCCCGGAGATCTTCGACGCCGAACTGCGCCGTGTGGCACGGGCCGAGCTCGGCCTGGGCCCGGGTCCGGGCATCGCCGAGGACTTCGCGCGGACCGTGGACCAGGCGCTCATCGTGGGCGTCCTGGCGGGCGCCCTCGTCGCGGCCGGGGTCGGCGCGTTCGTCGCGTTCAGGGTGGGCCGGACGGTCGACCGGGTGCGCGAGGGCACCCGTCGGATCGCTGCGGGCGACTACAGCGCCGACGTTCCCGAGCCGGTCGAGACCGAGTTGGCCGAGATGGCGCGGAGCGTCAACAAGCTGGGCGCCACGCTCGCCGCGACGGAGGCCCGCCGCCTCCGGTTGCTCGGCGACGTCGCCCACGAGATGCGGACGCCGTTGACCATCATCGACGGCTACGTGGAGGGCATGATCGACGGCGTCCTGCCTCCGGACGCCGAGAACCTGAGTCAGCTGGCGTATGAGACGCGTCGGCTCCGCCGGCTGTCGGACGATCTCTCCTCCTTGTCGCGCGCCGAGGAAGGACACCTCGCGTTCAATCCCCGGCCCGTCGACCTCCGCGATGCGGTGCGGGGTCCGGCCGAGCGGCTGCGTTCCCAGGCCGACGACGCGGGCGTCACCCTCGCCGTGGACCTCGGCAGCGATCCCATCGAGGTCGTGGCGGACGCCGACCGCATCGCACAGGTCGTCACCAACGTGGTGGGCAACGCCATCCGGGCGACACCGGCCGGCGGCGTCATCACCGTCGAGGGACGCCGCAGCGGTGGTGAGGCGGTGCTCCGGGTGCGCGACACGGGCAAGGGCATAGCCGCCGAGGACCTGTCCCACCTCTTCGAACGCTTCTTCCGGGTCGGGGCGGACCGGGACGCGGGTGAGACGACCGGGTCGGGGATCGGCCTCACCATCGCTCGCACGATCGCCGAGATGCACGGCGGCACCCTGACTGCGGCGAGCGACGGTCCGGGGCAGGGGGCGACCTTCACGCTGCGCCTCCCGCGGGCTCCCGAGACCTGAGGGAGTCAGCCGAGGGCGGCCCAGACGTCGTCCAGCATGCCCCGCCTGCCACGGCAGCGGGCGCACCACTCGTCCTCGCCTGGCGCGAGGATCGCCCGGCAACGGGTGCACCGGTCTCGTCGCAGGGCGGCGACGGGCACGAGGGTGTGCGGCCCCGCGGTCCGGTCCGTCACCGCGACGACGTCCTCGGGGCAGACGCGGGCGCACTCGCCGCAGTCCACGCACGCGCGCGGGTCGAACTCGGCCCTGAGGCCGCCGGCCGTGTTCTCCCAGCGGATGGCCGTGGTGGGGCAGACCCGGGCGCAGGCCTCGCACCCCGTGCAGCCGGACCGGATCGCGAGCCGGGGGAGCGGCGCGTCCGGGGCGACCTCCAGCAGGAGGGCGCGTGGCGTCGCGGGCGCCGGCGTGGGTTCCGCCGCAGGGGCGCGGAAGAGGGACCGACGGCTGCGTGGGCGTCCGGCCGGTCGCGGTGCGCCGCGGTTGCGGCCGCCGTCCTCGCCCCGCTCCAGGAGGCTGTCGGTGAGGTGCACCTCGGGCGCCACGGACGCCGCCAGCGCCGCTCCCGCGCGCAGCACGCGGGCCACGTGCTCGATCGACGCGAGGGGGCAGGCCTCGCACACGCTCCGCTCCAGGACGAGAACCCCCCTGCCCAGGCGAGCAGCAGCCGCCGCGAGCGTCTCGGGGGCGATGGCTGCCAGACAGGGAACCAGCACACTGGGTGCGTGGGCGGGGGCGGCCACCTGCTGGGCGACCTGGCAGCGAACGACGGCGTCCCCCGGGCCCGCCAGGGCGACGCCGTCGGCGACGGTCGCCGCGTTCGGGCCGACGTCGGTCACCGCCCCCACCGGGCAGGCCGGGACGCACAGGCCGCAGCCGACGCAGGCGTCGGCGTCCAGCCGTGGCGGCTCGTCGCCGCCCGGAACGGTCCACGCACCCTTCGGGCAGGCAGCCGCGCAGGCGGCGCAGCCTGAGCCGCGCCGCCTGGTGCAGAGCTCCTCGCGCAGCGTCGGGCGCGGGAGCAGGGCCGTCAGATCCGTGACACCTCCACCCACGTGTCGAGCTGGACGGCGCCGCCGCCGATGGGATCGCTCATGCCGCCGTGACCCAAGGTCACCACATCGTCGGGCAGGAGGTCGTTCACCGGGAACCCGACCGAGCGCGGGCCCGCGAAGCCGGTCTCCTCGTGGCCCGGCGTGACGGCCTGCGCGGCCTTGCCGTGGCCGTAACCGGTCTCCACGTCGATCGTCTTGCCATCGATGGTGATCGGGCGGGCACCATACCCACTGTGGCCGAACGTGGAGTCGGCCCCCACGACGCCGGGCCGGATCGACTCGGTCACCAGGGCCACGCCCTCGACCTCCGCGGACCCCGAACGGATGCGGACGCGATCCCCGCTGGCGATGCCGCGGGGGCCGGCGTCTGCGCCGCTGATGGTCAGGTAGTTGTTCGAGCGGACCTCGCGCAACCAGGGCGAGTTGGCGGTGCGGTAGGTGCCTTGGAAGCGCGCCTTCCAGCCGACCATCTGCAACGGCAGCCCTTCCCGAGGAACTGGTGACCCGTCGGAGCGCAGGGGCTCCCGCACGGCCGCGATCCCGTCGAACGCCTTGCCGGTCATCGGGTCCTTGGCGGCCGCCACCTTGGGGGCGTAGAAGGCGCACAGGCCCTCGTAGCGGTACTTCAGCCACTCGCCCTCGTAGCCGTTCTCGTGGTTCTTGCCTCCGTGGCCCTCGAACCGGCCGCCCCGGTTCAGGACGTAGACCACCTTCGCCCACTCCTCGGGCTTGACGGCGGCCTTCCAGCCCTTCTCGTCGAAGGCCTCCTTGAGGTGCTTGGTGCGCGTCTCGGTGAAGATCCGCAGTTCCTCGGGGTCGGCGTCCGGCACGGGGGCCTTGCCCGCGTGGGCGACGTTCGCGGCCATCTTGAGCCAGTAGTCCTCGACCGTGTTGAAGTGGGCGCCCGGACCGAACGCGTCCTGCCCCACACCGGGCAGCTTGAGGGCCTTGGCCAACTCCAGGTAGAACCACTCCACCGGACGCGGCCCCTCGACGGCACGCAGCGTGGGTTGCCCGAGTTGCGTGACGGCGTACTGCTGGACCGGGTAGATCCCCTCCTGGGTGAACCGCTCGAGGTAGCTCGGGTCGGGCAGCACGTAGTCGGCGTGCTGGGAGGTGTCACCCATGACGAGGTCGAAGCTGACGATCAGCTTGATGTTCTCGGTGTCGTGCATCATGTCGGCCTGGCGGTGCCCGCCGGGGGACGAGTTGAGCGGGCTGTGCCGGTGGATGAACAGGGCGTCCAAGTTGTACGGGTAGCCCGCCACCGCGCTGGGGATGACCTCGTGGCACACGTTCGAGGGGAACTGGAACCAGCGACGCTTGGCGGGGTAGCCGTCCGCCTTGAAGAAGCCGGTGTCCTCGTACTTCACCTTCTCGCGCGTGACCGGGATGCCCCACGCCTGGTTCGGGTTGGCGACCTTCGCCAGGTCGTAGCGTCCCGCCAGCGGGCTGAAGCCCTTCTGGCCCGTGATGTGACCGCCCTTCCAGTCGTGGTTGCCGATCAGGAAGTTCAGGTAGGCGATCGCGCGGACGGCGTCGAAGCCGTTGCCGTGCATGGCCGGGCCGCGGTAGCTGGTGATGGCGGCGCGCTTGCCGTGGGAGGTGAAGTTGCGGGCCACGTCGGCGATCGTGTCGACCTCGATGCCGGACGCCTCGGCCCACTCCTCGACCGTGCGTTCGTGCGCCCGTTCGGTCAGCAGACGGAACACCGACTTCGCCGTGATGGGGGCGCCGTTGACCGTGAGCTGGACCTCCACGTCGAGGTCGGCCGGGCCCGCCGCCGTGGCGGTGCCGACGGGCACTCCGCCCACGAGGCAGACGGGCTCGCCGTCCGGTGCCTTGCCGGTGGCCGGGTCGGGCTGGGGTGCCGGCGCCAGGCCGAGGTCCGCCGCGGTGAGGTAGGGACGCTTCGGGTCGGTCGTGTTGACCAGGAAGGACGCGTCCGACCAGGTCGGCTCCCCGGCCGCGTTGGCCGAGGCCTTGTTCGGCTGCCTGAGGTACTTCTCGTCGTAGCGCTTCTCGTCGATGATCCAGCGGATCATGGCCCACGCCAGGTCGGCGTCGTGGCCGGGCCGCACGGGGAGCCACGCGTCGGCCTTCTCCGCCGTCTTGGACATGCGGGGGTCGACCACGACCATCTTCATGCCCAGCTCGCGGGCGCGGCCGATCCGTGGCGCGAGGTACGTCGGTCCCTTGTTGGCGGTGAGGGGTTCGGCACCCCACACGATCAGGTAGCGGCAGTAGTCGATGTCGGCGTACATGCGCTGGAAGTTGGTCGTGGGGTGGGACTGTGCGTTCGCCACGACCCCGGACAGGCCGCAGGTGCCACCGTGGTTGAACTGGTTGATGGTGCCGAAGGTCTGCAGGGCCATCCGGGCACCGATGAGGGCCATCCGATCACCGCCCATGATCGCGAGGCGGTTGGAGCGGGGGCCCAGTTCGGGGCGCTTGGGGTCGAGCAGCTTGTCGCCCCACTTCGCCTCGAAGTCGGCTGCGGTCATCGTGCCGTCCTTGACGGCCTTCCAGTCGTCCATGACCGGCTTCTTGGGCGCGAACTTGATCGTGTCGCGCAGGCCGGGCGTCCCCAGGGCGGGACTGCCGTCGAGCACCTCGGCCAGTGCCTCCTCCCACGTGATGGTCTGCCACTGGCCCGAGCCGCGCGCGCCCACGCGCCGCAGCGGCTGGGTCAGCCGCATCGCGTCGTGTGCGACCTGCAGGCCGGCCTGGCCCTTGAGGCAGATCATGCCGCCGGAACGGGAACGGGCCTCGGTCGCCATGGTGCCGATGCCGCGCGCGGCGTCCGCGGGCGGCGTGTCGTAGGGGATCGGGCCGATCGGCTGGGTCGTCAGCGCGGAGTACGGGTTGCCCGCGATCTTGCGGACGAGGGCCGTCGCCCCGAGGCCCTCGGGGGCCTCCTCGAGGCGCACCTTGATGGTGCAGAACGAGTTGCACTGCATGCACATCGAGTGGATGACGTCGGTGGGATCGTAGGTGTCGGCCTCGTCGCCGGTGCCGTGGGCGACCGCCTGGGTGAACGGATCCCGGAACCCCTCGTGGAACATCCCCCCGATGGCTGCCACGCCGCCGACTCCGGCGGCGGTGCCGATCACGGCGCGCCGGCTGATGCCGCCGCGAGGCTTGCCGTCGGGCTCGGGCTGGTTGTGGTCGGTGGTGGTCGCGGTCATGCGGCAAGCTCCTCGTTCAGGACGTGCTCGTCAGGGTCGGGATCGTGGATGGGTTGCCACTCGGACACGAGGCTGTAGGCCAGCGCCCCGCCGGCGCACAGGAAGGCGATGACCCCCCACTCGGTCAGGGTCGGGAAGTAGTCGTTCACCGGGTAGCCCTCGATGATCGGGGGGATGAGCGGCGGCACGACGATGTTGAACCGGACGCCGACGATGCCGACGACGACCATCATCGCGGCGGTGACCAGCCAGCCGGCGCTGCTCTTCAGCGGCGACAGGCAGATGACGAGCGCGGCGACGAGGAAGCCGATCTGGAAGAGCCAGAAGCTCCAGGCGTAGGGCCCGGACGCCATGATCGACATGATCGACTTGTCCGTGTGCTCGAAGGACAGGATCGGGACGATGTACTCGTAGAACATGAGGCCCAGGTCGACGAAGATCGCACCGACCAGGACTGTGGAGAGCTGGCGCATGAGCTTGCCGTCCGGCCTCTTGCCGGCACCGCGGCGCTGCCAGTAGTGGATCGCCATGACCAGCGCGGTTCCGGACACGACGGCCGAGACGACGAACACGATCGGGAACAGGCCGCCGAACCACATGCCGCGTGCCTTGACGACGGCGAAGATCGTGCCGGTGCCGCCGTGGACGCCGAAGATCGCCAGGGGCACGCCGATGATGCCGAGGATCCGCATCCACCGGTGGGCCTTGGCCGGCTCCATCGTGCGGCGCTGCAGCATGAGCGCGAAGACGAGTTCAGCCGTGAGCAGGGCGATGTACATCGTGTAGAAGCGCACCTCCCAGCTCAGCGGTGAGGTCCAGTGGAAGTAGACCAGGGTGATGAGCGCCCGGTCGACGCGCCCGAGGTCGAGGCCGATGAACGCCAGCGCCACGCCCATGCATACGATGGCTGAGAGCAGGGCGGCCCGGCCGATCTTCTCGTACTGGGTCATGCCGAACACGTAGATCAAGCTGGACAGCAGGAAGGCGCCGGCCGACAGGCCGACGAAGAAGATGTAGAACGCCACCCAGGCACCCCAGGGCATCTGCGAGGTGAGGTCGGTGACGGACACGCCGTTGATGAGGCGGCTGAGCATCGGCCAGGCACCCAGGGCGAGCACGACGGCGAGGAAGCCGTACCAGAGCTTGCGGTTGCGGGGCGTGAGGAACGGCTCGTGGCGGACGTAACTCCACCAGTGATTGGCGGATTTCGTGGTGGTGCGTGGCGCAGTCGCGGTCGACATGGATTCGGCTCCTTCAGCGCAGGTAGTAGACGCGGGGTTGGGTTCCGAGCTCCTCCTTGAGCCGGAAGGCCCTCGGCGAGGCGGCCAGCTTCGAGACGACGCTGGTGGGGTCGTTCAGGTCGCCGAAGTAGCGGGCGTCGCCGATGCAGGTTTCGCAGCAGGCGGGTTCCTCGCCGCGCTCCAGACGGTGCATGCAGAAGTTGCACTTGCGGACGGTGCCCATGGGCGCCTTCCACGTCTCACGGGAACCGCGGTCGACGCCGTACTCGGGCGATTGCAGCGCGTCGGCGCCGGTCACCTCGGCCGCGTAGGACTCGCCGAAGTCGAAGCTGCGCGCACCGTACGGGCACGCGGTGATGCAGTAGCGACAACCGATGCAGCGATCCCCGTCGATCACCACGATGCCGTTGTCGTGCTTGTAGGTCGCGTTGACCGGACACACCGTCACGCACGGCGGTTCGTCGCACTGCATGCAAGGTCGTGGGATGTTGACCCGGCGCACGTTGGGATACGTGCCGGTCTCCTCCTCGATGACCACGTTGTAGCTGACCCCCGGTGGGGTTCGGTTCTCCGCCTTGCAGGCGACGGTGCATGAGTCACAGCCGACGCATTTCTGCAGGTCGATGACCATGCCCCAGCGGGGCCCTTGGCTCTTGGTGGCGGTGGTCGGATCGGCCATCCCTGATGTCCTCCTGGTGGGCAACGTTGTCCTGCTGCCGACCCTAGGAAGGACCGCGTCGGGCCGCCCGCCGGAACCGTGAAGTTTCCGTGAAGTCGAGGAAGGGGCTCGCGCGGATCAGATGACGAGCTGGCTGATCGCGTGGATCACGAGCCCAGCCAACGCACCGACCACGGTGCCGTTGATGCGGATGAACTGCAGGTCGCGGCCCACGTAGAGCTCGATGCGCTCGCTGGCGTCCCGGCCGTCCCACCGCTGGATGGTGTGGCTGATGACCGAGCTGAGCTCGTTGCCGTACGTGGTGACGAGCCACGCCAAGGCGTCCGAGGCCGTGGTGTCGACACGCTCGGTCATCGTGGGGTCGCTGAGCAGGGACTCGCCCAGGTCCTGGACGCCGCGGATGGCCCGTTCGCGGAGACCGGACTCCTCGTCGTCCAGTGCCGACTCCAGGCTGTTGCGCACCGAGGCCCACAGGGAGACGACCGTCGCTCCCACCTGCGGATGGGTGAGCAGGCGCGACTTGAGGGCCTCGAAGCGGTCCTGGACCGCGGGGTCCGCCTGCAGGTCGCCGGCGATGCGGAGCAGCAGGTTGTCCAAGCCATGGCGGGCCGTGTGCTCGGGGTCGTCCCGGACGTCGGCCACCCAGTCCAGGGCCTGCCAATACAGCGCGGAGACGACGCGCTGGTTGACGAAGTGCGGCGACCACCGTGGGGCACGGTCGTGCAGGATGGCCGTGAACGCCGTCGGGTTCTTGGCCAGCCACTTGTGGAGCTCGCGGAAGAGGAGGTCGACGAGCCCCTTGTGGGCGCGGTCGGCCACGATGCCGTCCAGGAGCGCCCCGGTGATCTGGGAGACGGGCTCGCGGTCGAGCCGGGGGAGGACCACGTCGAGGGCCAGGGCACGGACGTCCTCGTCCTTGACGCGGTGGAGCAGGGCCCGCGCCACCCGGACGCCCTCGGCCACGATCCGCCGGGCGTGGGCCTCATCCCGCAGCCAGCCCCCCAGGCGGTGCGCCAGACGGGCGTCGGCGATGCGCTCGCGGACGACCTCCTCGGTCAGGAAGTTGCTGGCGAAAAAGGACTGCAGCGACCCGGCGAGCTCGTCCTTCTTGCGCGGAATGATCGCGGTGTGGGGGATCGGGATGCCCAGCGGATAGCGGAACAGCGCGGTCACGGCGAACCAGTCGGCGAGGGCGCCCACCATCGCCGCCTCCATCATGGTGTTCACGTACCCCCACACCCCGGAGTGGTCCAGGCGGAGCGTGGCCAGGTACAGGACGGCGGCCAGGAGGAGCAGTGACAGGGCGATCGCCTTCATTCGCCTCAAGCGCGCCAGGCGCTGCTCGTCACCGGCGGACATGGTCATCAGCTGCACCCGTCCAGCATTCCACGTCACGAGGGGCGGGACCCGGGCAGGATCCCCGGTCCGCCCCTGAGGGGGACTGTCTAGACTGACACCCCATGTCGACCATCGTGTTCGTGCACGCGCACCCCGACGACGAGGCGAGCCAGACCTCCGCGTCGATGGCCCGCCTCTCCGCGGAGGGGCACCGTGTCGTGGTGGTGTACGGCACCGGGGGCGACCATGGCACGATTCCCGAGGGCCACGAGGGCGACCTCGCCGAATTGCGTCGAGCCGAGGCGAAGGCGTCCGCCGCCGTCACGGGAGCGCAACGACTGGTCTGGCTCGACCACCGCGACTCGGGCATGACCGGCTGGGACACCAACGAGCATCCGGACGCCTTCATGAACGCCGACGTGGACGCCGTCGCCCGTGCGATCGCCGACGTGCTCGACCAGGAGGACGCCGACGCCGTCGTGGGCTACGACTGGCACGGCGGCTACGGGCACCCCGACCACGTCATGGTGCACAAGGTGACGAGCCGCGCCGTCGAGCTGGCCGCGCGGCGCCCCCGGTACCTGGAGGTCAGCATGAACCGCGACCTCGTCCGCGCACTGTTCAGGCGTGCCGTCGAGGCCGGGGCGGATGGTTCCGAGTGGGACGTCGACGCCCCCATGGATGACGGGAACCCGCTCGGGACCCCGGAGGCCGAGTTGCACTGGGCGGCCGACCTCACCGACCACCTTCCCGCCAAGCGGGCGGCCCTGGCCGCCCACGCGTCCCAGCCCGACGCCGCGGGCCTGCTGGCGATGCCCGAGCAGGCCTTCGACGCGATGTTCGGGGTGGAGCACTACATCGAGCCAGGGCGCCCCGAGGGCATGGTCAGGGCCTGGCCGTTCACCCAGGAGCGTGCGCCGGGTCGACCTCGTGGCAGGTGACGACCATCTGCTTGAGCCGGGGTCTGCCGAAGTTGGTGAGGAGCGGCACGTCCGCGGCGTCCCGACCGTGGCCGATCTTCACGTGGCCCTTGCGCGGGACGTTGTGGCGGGGGTCGATGGTCCACCACCGGTCCCGGAACCACACCTCGGCCCAGGCGTGGAAGTCCCGGCTCCCGGCGGCCTCGATCGTGACGTCCAGCACGGGGAGGTAGCCGGACACGTAGCGCGCCGGGATGTTGAGGGCCCGGCAGAGGGCGACGAACGTGTGCGCGAAGTCCCGGCAGATGCCGAACCCGCTGGTGAAGGTGTCCAGCGCCGACCAGGCCGAGGTCGTGCTGCCGCTGCGGTACTCGGTGTGCCCGTGCACCCAGTCGGAGACGTCCAGGGCCCGCTGGAGGGTGCGCGGACCCGTGCCGAACAGGCGCCAGGCATCCGCGCTCAACAGGTCGGACTGGCAATAGCGGGAGGGCCACAGGTACGTGAGGACGGCGTCGGGCAGTTCCAGCGGAGGGACCTGCTCGGCCGTCGGGTCCTGCTCGTCGACGGTGTCCGGCACGGTGGCGGTCGCCGTCCACTCGAACACGGACTCCCCGGCCGGGAGCATGAGCTTCCGTCCGCGGTTGCCGTAGAGGTCGGTCCACACCGTGGGCACCATGGATTCGTCGCTGGTCGTCCACGTCGGGTCGCTCACGACGACGCCGTTGCCTCCCTGCGCCTCGATCAGGGTGAACGTTGACGTGGGCCACTCGGCCACATGGGTGAAGCGGCCCCCCAGGGCCAAGGTGCGGGTGTTCATTCTGCTCCGGTCCTCCGAGACACGCGGGTGAGAGGATAGCGCGCATGAGCGCCGCGACCGTCCTCGACCTGGACACCCCCGACGGCCCCGGACGCCTCCACGTCGACGCACCCGCCGATCCCCGCGGCGTCCTGCTGGTCGGGGGCGGCCACTCGGGTCAGGTCGACTCCGTCGACCTGCTGGCGCTGGCACGTGGGCTGCCGGCCCGAGGCTGGGCGGTCGTCCGGTACGAGCTGCCCTGGCGGGTGGCCGGCAGGAAGGTGGGGCCGCGGCCCCCGGCGTCCGACCCGGCCTGGCTCGTCGGGGTGGACGCCGTGCGCGCGGCCTGGCCGGGGCTGCCGCTGGTCACGGGCGGACGCTCCGCCGGGGCCAGGATCGCCTGCCGCACCTGGGACGCGGACCTCGCCGGCGTCGTCGCCCTGAGCTTCCCCCTGCACCCGCCGGGCAGGCCCGAGGCATCGCGGCTGGGGGAGTTGCAGCCGGTCGGCGTCGATGTCCTGCTGGTTTCTGGCGCCCGGGACCCGTTCGGGTCACCCGACGAACTGTCGGACACCCTGGGGCAGGGCCACGCGGCTGGACGGGAGCTGGTCGTCGTCCCCGGGGCCACCCACTCATTCCCGTCCCGGACGGCCCCGGCGGTCGTCGCGGCTGTGCTGGATTGGCTCGGGCGGCGCCCAGTTTGACCGGCGCGGGCGCGGCAGCGTAATCTTGACCCCCGGTGCCCGTGCGGGCGTGCGATCAACCGTCGCTCCCGGCACCGCGTGAATGAGGCGCTTCGTCGCCGAATTCGACACAGACGACACATTCAGGAAAGCAGGTCAGGCGTGTACGCGATCGTGCGCAGCGGCGGACGCCAGCACAAGGTGGCTGTCGGTGATCTCCTCACCGTCGACAAGATCGTCGACGCCGAGGTCGGCTCCACCGTCAACCTCACCCCGCTCATGGTGGTCGATGGCGATGCCATCACCACGGAGTCGGACAAGCTGGCCAAGGTGTCCGTGACGGCGGAGGTCATCGCCGAGCACAAGGGCCCCAAGATCCGCATCCTCAAGTACAAGAACAAGACCGGGTACAAGAAGCGCCAGGGCCACCGCCAGCGCTACACCCGTGTCAAGGTCACCGGCATCGAGAGCTGAGGGAGAACCGAGATGGCACACAAGAAGGGCGCATCGAGCTCCCGCAACGGTCGTGACTCGAACGCACAGCGCCTCGGCGTGAAGCGCTTCGGCGGCGAGGTCGTGAACGCGGGCGAGATCATCGTCCGCCAGCGCGGCACCAAGTTCCACCCGGGCGACAACGTCGGCCGCGGCAAGGACGACACCCTGTTCGCCCTCAAGGAGGGCACCGTCGAGTTCGGCGAGCGTCGCGGTCGCAAGACCGTGAACATCGCGCTGGCCGACGCCTGAGCGAATTCGTGACAGCGGGGGTGGCCTTCGGGCCGCCCCCGCTTCGCATGTCCCGTCCGGGGACCGAGGGGTAGGGTCTCGCCATGGCTCGTCTGGACGCGTGGTTGTGGTCGGTACGCCTGTACCGGACGCGCTCGGACGCCACCGCGGGCGTCCGGGGCGGCCACGTGCGTGTCAACGACAAGCCGGCCAAGCCGGCGCAGGTGGTCGTGACGGGCGACACGATCCGGGTTCGGCGGGCCGACGAGGAGCGCATCGTCGAGGTCGTCGACCCGACGCTGACCAAGCGCGTGGGTGCTTCGTTGGCGCAGCAGGCCTACCTCGACCACACGCCGGCCAAGCCGCCGCCGATCCCGGAGATGACGGGCAAGGTGGCCGTGCGCGACCGCGGGGCCGGACGTCCGACCAAGAAGGAACGGCGCGTGATGGACGCGTTCCGCGGCGGGGAACGGAAGCCGAGCTGACCCCACACCTGCGAGCGACGACGCCGGCCGGCCCCGTGCCTACACTCGACCCATGCGCGCGCGTGCGCTCGCGGCACTGGCCGCCCTCGGCGCCCCGCTCCTGCTGACGGGCTGCACGCTCGTCGGGACGGTGGTGGTGCGGAGCCCGGCCCTGGTGCAGGTCGACCTCACCTACACCCCGGACGCCAGCGCCGAACTCGTCCGCCGTGGGGTGGCGGGTTGCCTGCTCGACAGCACGACGATCCCCACGCTCGACTTCACCCGCGAGGTGGACCCGGGCGGGCAGTCGGTCTGTCGGATCCGCGGGCACGCACGAGTGGACGACCTGCAGCGCTACTTCGGCGTGATGCGCCGGGTGGGGGAATACGTCCAGGTCGAGTTCTACCCCGCGGGGCGCGTCCCCGACGACGTGGCCGAGTACACGCTGCGGCGGTTCAACGGCCTGGACGTGACGGTCACCTTCCCGGGTGAGGTCGCCGAGCACAAGGGCGGTCTGGTCACCGGGACGAGCATCCGCTTCGCGAACCGGACCGAACTGGTCGACAACCGAGGCCTCTCGGCCTCGGCGCGCCTGACCGCCACCACCGGCGAGGACGCACGGCCTCCCGTCTCGTGGGTGGAGCTGGCGATCGGGGCGGGCGGGCTGCTCGCCGGCGCGGTGGCGGGTGCGTGGTGGGGCCTCGGGGCGGCACGTCGGCGTCCGACCCCGCCGGAGGACTGGGCGCACCCGTGACCCGGTAGAATCCACTGGTCCGTCCCTCGCCTGCTGACCGGAGTATCACCATGGCCATCCCGTCCTTCGTGGATCGCGCGACCCTGCGCGTGTCCGGTGGCAATGGCGGCCACGGCTGCACGTCGGTCCACCGCGAGAAGTTCAAGCCGCTCGGCGGCCCCGATGGCGGCAACGGAGGGAACGGCGGCTCCGTCATCCTGCGTGTCGACCCCGGCCTGACGACGCTCGTCGACTACCACCGGCAGTCGCAGCGGCGGGCCACGAACGGCGCCCCAGGGGAGGGTGACCACAAGCAGGGCGCCAACGGCGATGACGTGGTCCTGGCCGTGCCCGAGGGGACGGTCGTCTCCGACGCCGACACCGGCGAGGTCCTGGCCGACCTGGTGGGCGCGGGCGACGAGGTCGTCGTCGCCGCGGGTGGCAAGGGGGGACTCGGCAACGCCGCCCTCGCCACGTCGGCGCGCAAGGCGCCCGGCTTCGCCCTGCTGGGCGAGGAGGGCGAGCAGCGCACCATCACACTCGAGCTCAAGGTGCTCGCGGACGTGGGCCTGGTCGGCTTCCCGAGCGCCGGCAAGTCGTCTCTGATCGCCGCGATCTCCCGAGCGCGGCCGAAGATCGCCGACTACCCGTTCACCACGCTCGTCCCGAACCTCGGCGTGGTCGTGGCGGGCGAGACGACCTACACCGTCGCGGACGTGCCCGGCCTGATCGAAGGTGCCTCCGAGGGTCGCGGGTTGGGCTTCGACTTCCTGCGTCACATCGAGCGCTGCCAGGCGATCGTGCACGTCATCGACTGCGCGACGTACGAGCCGGGACGCGACCCGGTCTCCGACCTCGACATCATCGAGGGCGAGCTCGCCGCCCACGGCGGCCTGGAGGACCGTCCGCGCCTGGTCGCCCTGAACAAGGTCGACATCCCCGACGCCGCCGACCTCGCCGACCTCGTCGCGCCCGAGATCGAGGCGCGCGGCCTGAAGGTGTTCCGCATCTCGACGAAGTCCTCCGAGGGCCTGCAGGCGCTCACCTTCGCGATGGCCGAACTCGTCCGCGAGCGGCGGGCCGCCCAGCCCAAGGTCGAGGCGAAGCGCATCGTGATCCGGCCCGAACCCGTCGGGGGCACCGGGCCGGAGTTCACCATCCGTCGCATGGGGGACGGCGAGGGTGGCTTCGTGTGGCGGGTGGAGGGAGCCAAGCCCGAGCGCTGGGTCAAGCAGACCGACTTCACGAACCCCGAGGCGGTCGGCTACCTCGCCGACCGGTTCACCCGCCTCGGCATCGAGGACGAGCTGCTGCGCATCGGCGCCCGGCAGGGGGACGCGGTGGCCATCGGCGCCGGCGACGACCCGGTCGTGTTCGACTTCGCGCCGCAGGTGCAGTCGGGTGCCGAACTCCTGACCCGTCGCGGTGACGACGAGCGGCTCCACGCGGAGCGGGCCTCGGTGGCCCGTCGCCGCGAGATGGACGCCGAGTACCACGCGGCCAAGGCGGCGGCCGAGGGCCTGCCCCGCGACCCGAACAAGAGCTGGCGCGTCGACTTCAACGAGGAGGACTGAGGGTGGGAGACCCCATCCGCAGGTCGGTGGGCGAGGCCCGGCGGATCGTCGTCAAGGTCGGCAGCTCCTCACTCACCGATGCCCATGGTCGCCTCGACATGGCGCACATGAACGCTTTGGTGGACGCCATCGCCGCGGCCCGGGCGTCCGGCCGGGAGGTGGTCGTCGTGTCGTCGGGTGCGGTCGCCGCGGGGATCGACCCGCTCGGCATGCGGGCCAAGCCGCGCGACCTCGCCACGCGCCAGGCGGCGGCGTCCGTGGGGCAGGGCCTGCTGCTGGCCCGGTACACGTCCTTGTTCGCCGCGCACGGCCTGACCGTCGGGCAGGTGCTGCTCACCGTCGAGGACATCGCGCGGCAGGCCTCCTACTCCAACGCGCTGCGCACGTTCACGCGCCTGCTGGAGCTGGGGGTGGTGCCGGTCGTCAACGAGAACGACACCGTCGCCACCAACGAACTGCGGTTCGGCGACAACGACCGGCTGGCCGCCCTCGTGGCGCACGTCGTGCGGGCCGACGCGCTGTTCCTGCTCTCCGACGTGGAGGCGCTCTACACGGACCATCCATCGCGTCCGGGGGCCCGGATGATCACGGACGTGGCCGAGGTCGAGGACCTCGTGGTCGACACCTCGCACGGAGGCTCCTCGGTGGGCACCGGAGGCATGGCCACCAAGCTGGAGGCCGCGCGCATCGCCACCCACGCGGGTATCACGACGGTGCTGGCGTCGGCCGGCAAGGTGGCGGAGGCGCTGTCGGGTGAGCCGGTGGGCACGCTGTTCCACCCCTCCGGACGCCGCCGCTCCCGCAAGATGCTCTGGCTGGCCTACGCCTCCCACGTCGCCGGTAAACTCACCCTGGACGAGGGGGCCGTCCGCGCGGTCGTGGAGCGCAAGGCGTCCCTGCTGCCGGCCGGCGTGACCGGCTTCACCGGCGACTTCTCCGCGGGCGACCCCGTGCGCCTCGACGGGCCCGACGGCCAACTCGTCGGCCACGGGATCGTCAACTACGACTCCCGTGACCTCCCCGCGATGCTGGGACGCTCCACCAAGGACCTGGCCGCCGAGCAGGGGCCGGAGTTCGAGCGTGAGCTGGTGCACCGGGACGCCCTCATCCTGCGGAAGAAGTTCCGCGGCTAACCTGAGGGCCATGCCCATCGACCCGACCGACCGACGCTTCCTGACGCTCGCCGTCGACCTGGCCGAGCAGGCCCTCGTGAGCGGTGACGAGCCGTTCGGCTCCGTGCTGGTCTCCGACGGCGACGTCCTGTTCGCCGACCACAACCACGTCGCCGCGGGGGACCGCACCCGACACCCCGAGTTCGCCATCGCGAAGTGGGCCGTGGAGAACCTCAGCCCCGAGCAGCGGGCCGCCGCCGTGGTGTACACGTCCGGCGAGCACTGCCCGATGTGTGCCGCCGCGCACGGCTGGGTCGGCCTGGGCCGGATCGTCTACGCGTCGTCGTCGGCACAACTGGGGGAGTGGCTCGCCGAGTGGGGCGTCCCGGCCGGGCCGGTCGCGGCGTTGCCGATCACGACCGTCGTGCCCGGTGCCGTCGTGGACGGGCCGGACGACGAACTGGCCGACCGCGTCCGGGAGCTGCACCGTCGCCGGTTCTGATGGACCGTCCATCGCACGCCCGACCGCGCTCATTACCATGGCTGGCATGACCTTCCACGACCAGGCCCTGGCCGCGCGCACGGCGTCCCGTGTGCTGGCGACCGCCTCCCGCGCCACCAAGGACGCGGCGCTGAACGCGATGGCGGACCGCCTGCTGGCCGCCGAGGACGCGATCCTCGCCGCGAACGCCGAGGACGTGGCCGCGGCCGAGGCGTCCGGCACGACCGCTGCTCTGATCGATCGCCTGCGCCTCACCCCGCAGCGCCTGCAGGGCATGGCGGACGGGCTCCGCCAGCTCGCCGGGTTGCCCGACCCCGTCGGCGACGTCGTCCGGGGCTGGACCAACCCCAACGGGGTGAACGTCCGTCAGGTCCGCGTGCCGTTCGGCGTGGTCGGGATCATCTACGAGGCGCGCCCGAACGTCACCGCGGACGCCGCCGGCATCGCGCTGAAGTCCGGCAACGCGGCGCTGCTGCGCGGCTCGAGCTCGACGTTGGCGTCCAACGGTGCGGTCATGGACGCGCTGCGCGCCGGCGTGGCGGACGCCGGCCTGCCCGCGGATGCCTTCCAACTCGTCGAGGGGGACCGCTCGGTCACCGGTGAGATGATGGCGGCCCGCGGCCTGGTGGACGTCCTGATCCCGCGCGGCGGTGCCGGCCTCATCAACGCTGTGGTCGAGGGCGCCAAGGTTCCCGTCATCGAGACGGGCACCGGCAACTGCCACCTGTTCGTCGACGCGTCCGCCGACCAGGACATGGCGATCGAGATCCTCCTCAACGCCAAGACCCAACGGCCCAGCGTGTGCAACGCCGTTGAGACGCTGCTCGTGCACCGGGACGCCGCGCAGGAGTTCCTGCCCAAGGCGCTGGCCGCGCTGGCGGACGCCGGCGTGACCGTCCACGGCACGGACGCCGTGCAGGCGTTCTCGGACGCAGTGGTGCCGGCCGAGGAGGGCGAGTTCGACGACGAGTACCTCAGCCTCGACCTCGCGGCTTCGGTCGTGGACGACCTGGACGCCGCCATCGAGCACATCCGCGCGCACACGACGGGCCACTCGGAGACGATCGTCACCTCCGACCTGCGCAACGCCGACCGCTTCGTGGCCGAGGTGGACGCCGCGGCCGTGCTGGTCAACGCGTCCAGCCGGTTCGTGGACGGCGGGGAGTTCGGCTTCGGGGCCGAGATCGGCATCTCGACGCAGAAGCTCCACGCGCGGGGCCCGATGGCCCTGCCCGAGATGACCTCCACGAAGTACGTGGTGACCGGACGGGGCCAGACCCGCGCGTGAGACATTTCCGGGTGGAAGAACCCCGAGAATCCTTGGGGTTCCGCCACCCGGAGATGCCGCACGGGGCGGCGGGATGCCTGATCAGGCGGTGAAGATCGGGCGGAGGAAGTCCGCCAGTTCCTCGTGGGCGTCCAGCGGCAGCACGTTCGCCACGTACTGGTCGGGGCGCACGACGACGATGGCGCCGGCGCGGTCGATCTTGCGCGCCTCGAAGATGTCCACGTCGGGGTCCAGTGCGAACACCTTGTTGAAGTCCGGCACCTGGAAGGGGCCCACCTTCGGCTTGAACACGGCCGGCACCTTGTCCAGCGTGACCTCGGTGTAGGGCTGCTGGTAGACGACCTTGAGGTCGAACACGGCGTCCAGGTCCTGGCCCTCGGCGCGGTGCGCCAGGAGCGGCGAGGCCGGGTCGTGCGCGAGCCAGTCGGCCAGGCGGGTGGTCGGGGAGTCCTCACCCGCGAGGGCGGCATCGGCGAAGACGTAGATGCGCCACCGACCGTCGGCCTCGTGCAGGTGGCCGAGGTGGACGGGGTTGGCGTCGCCCGCGCGGACGACCGGCGCCGACTTGAACCGCTTGCCCAGTGGGAAGCCCGCCGTCACCGCCTGGTGCGCCCCGTCGCCGGTGATCAGCGACGGCTGGTAGTGCGTCATGAAGCCCGCCGGGAACTCGGCGTGCTCCTCGTAGTACCGCTCGAGCGCGGCGGGATCGTCCTCCGACGGCTTGGACGCCATCATCGAGGACCACTCCCGGTCGTAGGCGACGAGCTTCTCGGCGATCTCGTGCCGCTCGACGGTGTAGGTCTGCAGGAGGTTCTCCGGGCTCTGCCCGCGGAGCACGTGGGCGATCTTCCACGCGATGTTGAAGCCGTCCTGCATCGACATGTTCATGCCCTGGCCGGCCTTGGCCGAGTGGGTGTGGCAGGCGTCGCCGGCGATGAACACGCGCGGCGTCCGGGTGCCGACCTCCTCGGCGGGGACGTCGTCGAAGCGCTCCGTGACGCGGTGCCCCACCTCGTACACGCTCCACCAGGCGACGTCCTTGATGTCGAGCCGGTAGGGGTGCAGGGCCGCCTGCGCCTTGGCGATGATCGCCTCCTTGGGCGTGTTGCGGACGGCGCGGTTGTCGCCCTCGGGGACGTCACCCAGGTCGACGTACATGCGGAAGAGGAAGCCGCCCTCGCGGGGGATCATCAGGAGGCTGCCGCTGGCGGCGGTCACGGCCACCTTGAGGCGGATGTCGGGGAAGTCGGTGTCGGCGATGACGTCGAGGACGCCCCACGCGTGGTTGGAGACGCTGCCCTCGTGCTGGGCGCCGATCGCCTTGCGGACGCCGGAGCGCGCCCCATCGGCACCGATGACGTACTTGGCTCGGATCGTCCGCTCGTGGCCATCGGGATCCTTGAGCTGGACGACGACCGGACGATCACCCTCGCCGGTCACCTCCAGGCCGAGGAACTCGTGCCCGTAGTGGACGGGCATCCTCGCCGGGGCGCGCAGTGCGAAGTCGGCGAAGTAGTCCAGGACGCGGGCCTGGTTCACGATGAGGTGGGGGAACTCGCTGATCTCGCGGGGGTCGTCCGGCGTCCGGGCGGTCCGGACGATGTTCTCGGGGCTGCTGGGGTCCGGCTTCCAGAACGTGGTCTCCACGATGCGCTGGGCCTCGGCGATCATCTGGTCGGCGAAGCCGAACGCCTGGAACGTCTCGACGCTGCGGGACTGGATGCCGTCGGCCTGACCGATCTCGAGGCGCGTGGGGCGCTTCTCGACGATGGCGGCATGGATGTCGGGGAACTGCGCGAGCTGTGCCGCTGCGATCATGCCCGCGGGGCCCGCACCGACGATCAGCACGTCGACCTCGTCGGCCAGTCGGTCGCCGCGGTCGACGCCGACTCCGGCCGGCGTGGCGATCCGGGGGTCACTCGAGACGTATCCGTGGTGGTGGAACTTCACCTGTCCTCCTTGACATGGGGTGCTGGCGCGGCTCCCCTCGGCGACGCGGGCGGCCGACGGACCGGGCTGGCTTTTCCTGCACTCTAGGGGAACGCGCCGCGCCGCGGAGCCGATTTTCTGCCCTCCAGAAGGAAGGGGGCGGGCGCCGGGGCACCACTTTTCGCTATGCTCCCGTGCATGACGCTCCTGCTCGAAGCAGCCGCCGGCCATGGGGACACGACCGGCGCCATCATCACCGGTCTCGTCGTGTTCGCCGCACTCGTGAGCCTCCTCGGCATCCTGCTGGGCTTCGGCTCGGCCCGTCCCCTCGCGGTCGCCGAACGCGAATGACCGCCACCGGCCTGGCTGCCGGAGCCGGCCGGCCCGCTTGGCGCCTCGGCGTCATGGGTGGCACGTTCGACCCCATCCACCACGGCCACCTCGTGGCCGCCAGCGAAGTGGCTGCGCGCTTCGACCTCGACGAGGTCGTCTTCGTGCCCACCGGCCATCCGTGGCAGAAGGCGCACAAGACGGTCTCGCCCGCCGAGGACCGGTACCTGATGACCGTGATCGCGACGGCGTCCAACCCCCGCTTCTCCGTCAGCCGTGTGGACATCGACCGTCCCGGCGACACCTACACGGTCGACACCCTCCGCGACCTGCGGCGCCTCCGGGGTCCCGAGACGCTGCTGTTCTTCATCACCGGCGCCGACGCCCTGTCGCAAATCCTCACCTGGCGGGGGGCCGAGGAGTTGTTCGAACTCGCCCACTTCGTCGGGGTGTCCCGCCCCGGCGTCGAGTTGGACGAGAAGGACATCGCACACCTGCCGGCCGACAAGGTCACCCTGATCGAGATTCCGGCCCTGTCGATCTCGTCGACCGCCTGTCGCGAGCGCACGGCGGCGGGCCTGCCGACGTGGTACCTGGTGCCCGACGGTATCGTGCAGTACATCAGCAAGCGGGGCCTCTACCTCTCGAGCCCCGATGACAAGGAGATCCATGGCGGCGACTGACCACGCGCTCCACCTCACCCAGCTGGCCGCGCAGGCGGCCTCGGCCAAGCAGGCCACCGACCTGGTGGCCTTCGACGTGTCGGAGCGATTGGCCCTCACCGACGTCTTCCTGATCGTGACCGCTGCCAACGAGCGGCAGGTCGGGGCGGTCGGCGACGCCATCGAGGAGGCGCTCTTCCGGGATGGCTCGAAGGTGCTGCGCCGCGAGGGCGAGGGGGAGAACCGCTGGGTGCTGCTCGACTTCGGCGACCTCGTCGCCCACATCCAGCACGCGGAGGAGCGCCAGCTCTACTCGCTGGAGCGCCTCTGGCGTGACTGCCCGGCCATCGAACTGCGCGTCGACGAGGGCGCCGCGGTCGACGTCCCCTGACGTCGTGGAGGCACGCACCAAGCTCGTGCTCGTCCGGCACGGGCAGACCGACTCCAATGCCGCGGGGCGCTTCCAGGGGCAGCAGGACGTCCCCCTGAACCGCATCGGCCGCTCACAGGCGGACGCCGTGGCCGAGCGGCTCGTCCGCCTGAAGGCGTCCCGGGTGGTGACGTCGGACCTGCTGCGAGCCCGCGCGACCGCCGAGGCGGTGGCCGCGGCGTCCGGGGTGGGTGTGGAGACGGACGAGCGCCTGCGCGAGATCAGCGTCGGCAGCTGGCAGGGCCGCACGTCGGCCGAGGTCGCCGCCGAGAACCCGTGGTTCGAGGACGCGCTGCGCTCCGGCCGTGACTTCCGCCGGTCGGAGACCGGGGAGACGGCCCAGGAGGCGGGTGAGCGGGTCGCGGCCGTCCTGGGCGAGCTGGCGGGACGCCACCCGCACGAGACCACCATGGTCGTGGGTCACGGCCTCGCGCTGCGGGTGGGGCTATGCCTGTTCCTCGGTTGGCGGCTGGAGGCGTCGTTCGGCCTGAGCGGGCTCTGGAACTGCTCCTGGACGATCCTGGACCACCAGGAGCGGTGGCGTCTCCAGAGCTACAACAATGTCGTCGTGGGCCACGCCGGGCCCTTGGCCTCGCCCAGCTCGCGCTGAGCGCCGCTGTCAGGAGAGCAGCGCCCCCGCGGCGATCAGCACCGAGTTCGCGTACAGCGTCTCGCGCTCGCCGGCCGTCATGTCGCTCGACCCGTCGAGCAGGTGGTCGCTCACGGTCAGCACGGTGAGCGCTTCGCCACCCTCGGCCGCCGCGCTCGCGTACAGGCCCGCGGACTCCATCTCGACACCGAGGGTGCCGTACTTGGACAGGCCGGCGATGACGTCCGGGTTGGCGAGGTAGAAGTGGTCGGAGCAGTACACCGGTCCGGTGTGAACCCGTGCGTCGGCGAGCGTGGCGGCCGTGTCCATGGCGCCGCGCAGGAGCGGGTAGGACGCCGCCCACGACAGGGAGATGCCGGGGACGAAGAGCGCAGACAGGGATGAGTTGGTGTGGGCGGCCGTCGCGACGATCGTGTCGCCCACGGCGACCTTGTCGGACATGCCACCGCAGGTGCCGACCCGGACGATCCGCTCGACTCCGAAGTACCGGTACAGCTCGGTGGCGTAGATGGACACACTCGGGATGCCCATGCCGGACGCCATGACGCTCATCGGCGTGCCCCGCCAGGTGCCGGTCCAGCAGCCGATGCCGCGGATGTCCGAGACCAGCTCGGCGTCGGTGAGGTGCTCCGCGGCGATGCGGGCCGCCCGCCTCGGGTCGCCCGGCATGAGGACGAGCGGGGCGATCTGGCCGGGTTCGGCCGAGATGTGCGGCGTGGTCATGGGGCTCCTGTCGACGGTCTGCGCGCCGATGCTAGCAGCGGGGAAGGGTACTGCCGCGACGCGTGCGCGACCCCGAGAACGCCAAAGACGGGAACCCGCCTCTTCTTTCGATGTGGCGTCTTCCCGTCCCAAACCCCTTGTGGTGGAGGGGGTGGTGGAGCTAAGGGGATTCGAACCCCTGACCTCTTCCATGCCATGGAAGCGCGCTACCAACTGCGCCATAGCCCCAAAGTTCCGGTGCGGAACGAAGAAGAACTTTACCCTGAACCCCGGGCATGTTCCAAATCGTCCGCGCCGTGGACAGCCTCAGGCGTTCTCCAGCCGGCCCCGCACGGTGAAGCCCGCCTCGGCCAGCGCGGCTTCGAGCGCGGCCGTGTCGGTCGTGTCAACCCCGAGCATGACGTCGGCCGTGCCGTCCTCGCCGCGGTAGACCGCCAGGTGCTGGACGTTCGCGCCGTGGGCACGAGTCACCTCGCCGATCCGGGCGAGCGCCCCCGGGACGTCCTGAGCCGCGACGACGAGGCGGGTCCCGTGGTCGCGGAAGCCCAGGAGCTCGATGTAGGCGTCCAGCAGGTCGGATTCGGTGATGACGCCGACCAGGCGCCCGTCCTCGACCACCGGCAGCATCTCGATCTTGTTCTCGCGCATGACGAGGGCGGCCTGCTCGAGCAGGGCGTCGGGGGAGATCGTCAGGGGGTTGCGCGACATGACCTTGGCGACGGGCAACTTGTTGACGAGGTAGGTGAGCTCGTTCACCGACAGCGACGTGGCCTTGGACGGCAGGCTCGCATCGATGTCGCCCTCGGAGATCACGCCGACCACACGTCCGGCGTCCATGACCGGGAGATGGCGTACGTGCCGATCCTTCATGGTGGCGATCGCCTCGGGGATCGTGGCGTCCGTGCGGACGGTGAACGGATCGCGGGTCATCCGGCTCTTCACGAACATGGTCATCCTCCGAGGTAGGCGCGCTTCACTTCATCGGTGCTGGTGAGCTCGGCAGCGGTGCCTGCCAGCACGATCTTGCCGGTCTCCAGGACGTAGCCACGGTGGGCGACCTGGAGCGCCATGTTGGCATTCTGCTCCACCAGCAGGACCGTCGTGCCCGCATGGTTGATCTCGCTGATGATCGAGAAGATCTCCTGCACCAGCAGCGGGGCCAGACCCATGGACGGCTCGTCCAGGAGCAGGACGCGCGGACGCGCCATCAGGGCGCGGCCGATGGCCAGCATCTGCTGTTCCCCGCCGGACAGGGTGCCGGCGTTCTGCTTGCGGCGATCCTTCAGCCGCGGAAACCGGTCGAAGACCTGCTCCAGGTCGGCGGCGATCCCCGAGGAGTCCTTGCGGACGTACGCTCCCAGTTCGAGGTTCTCCAGGACCGTCATCTGGGGGAAGACGCGGCGTCCCTCGGGGACTTGGACCAGACCGCGCCTGACGCGGGACTGGGCCGATTGCCGGGTGATGTCATGACCGTCGAGGAGCACCTTGCCGCGGCGGGGCCTGATGAGGCCGGACACGGTGCGCAGCGTCGTGGTCTTGCCGGCGCCGTTGGCCCCGATGAGCGTCACGATCTCGCCCTCGGCCACGGACAGGGAGATGCCCTTGACCGCCGTGATGCCGCCGAAGGCGACCGCCAGGTCGGTGATCTCAAGCATGGTCGACCTCCTCGCCCAGGTAGGCCTCGATCACCCGCGGGTCGGCGCGGACCTCTTCCGGTGTCCCGGACGAGATCACGATGCCGTGGTCGAGGACGTAGATGCGTTCGCAGATCTGCATGACCAGGCTCATGTCGTGCTCGATGAGCAGGATCGTCAGGCCGAAGTCATGGCGGATCTGGGTGATGAGCCGGGTCAGGTTGGCCGTCTCGGTCGGGTTCATGCCGGCGGCCGGCTCGTCCAGCAGCAGCAGGGTCGGACGGGTCGCCAGCGCGCGCGCGATCTCCAAGTGGCGCTGCTCGCCGTACGACAGGTTGACAGCGAACTCCTCGGCCTTGTGGTCGAGCCTCATCACGTGGAGCAGTTCGAGGGCACCGGAGCGGATCTCGTCCTCGGCCCGCCCGAAGCCCGGCAGGCGCAGGAACGACGTGGCGAGCGGGTAGCGCTGGTTCTGCTGGAAGGCGATCATCACGTTCTCCAGGACCGTCAGGTCCTTGAAGAGGCGGATGTTCTGGAAGGTGCGGCCCACACCCGCGCGACAGATGGCGTAGGGCGCCTTGCCGCCGATCGACTGCGTCCTCCCACCGGCGGTGAACGCGATGCTGCCCGAGCTGGGCGGGTACACGCCGGTGAGCAGGTTGAAGACGGTCGTCTTGCCGGCCCCGTTGGGGCCGATGAGGCCGACCAGTTCGCCCTGGGCGAGTTGGAGGTCGACGCTGGAGACGGCGGTGAGGCCACCGAAGCTGCGGGTCAGGCCCTTGACGTCGAGGATGGTCATGAGGCCTCCGTCCGGGTCGTGTCCTTGCGCCGGCCGAAGCGCGGCAGCATCGACATCGACAGTTCGCGGTTGCCCATCAGCCCTTGGGGCCGGAAGATCATGATGACGATCAGCAACAGCGCGTACAGGATCATGCGGACGCCCGGGAACGGCTGCAGCAGCGTCGAGATGATCGCCAGCATGAAGGCGGCGATCACCGAACCCGAGAGGGACCCCAGCCCGCCGAGCACCACGATGACCAGGATGTCGACCGACTTCAGGAAGCCGAACTGCTCGGGCTTGATCACGTAGAAGTACGAGGCGTACATTCCGCCGGCGATCCCGCCGAAGAAGGCCCCGATCGTGAAGGCGAGCACCTTGGAGCGCGTGGTGTTCACGCCGATCGACTCGGCGGCGATCTCGTCCTCGCGGACGGCGATCGCGTCGCGGCCCTGACGGGACCGGACGAAGTTGCGGATCAGCAGGACGGAGCCGACGGTCAGGATGAAGAACCAGTTCCAGTCCATGTACTGAGGGACGGGCGAGAGGCCGGCGGCGCCGTTGGTGAACTCGAAGTTCTGCAACAGGATGCGGATGATCTCGGCCATGCCCAGCGTCGCGATGGCGATGTAGTCGCCGCGCAGTCGCAGGGTCGGCAGGCCGATGAGGAAGCCGACGGCGGCCGCGATGACGCCGCCGAGCAGCAGTCCACCCACGAACCCGGCGGTCGAGTCGACGTTCATGCTGACCAGGGCGGTGGAGTAGGCGCCGATGGCCATGAAGCCCGCGTGGCCGAGGGAGAACTGGCCGGTGAAGCCGGTGATCAGGTTGAGGCTGACCGCCAGCACGATGTTGATGCAGATCGTGGCGAGGGTCACCTGGGCGTACGCGTCGATGATGCCGGCCTGCACGAGCAGGAGCACGATGACATAGGTGGCGGCCAGGGGGAGCCAGAGCGTGAGCGCCTGGCGGACGAGGGGCTTCTTCATCACACCTTCTCCCGGACGTTCTTGCCGAGCAGGCCGGTGGGCTTGAAGATCAGCACGAGGATGAGGATCGCGAACACCACGGCGTCGGTGTAGAGGCTGGACCAGTAGCCGGCCACGAGCGTCTCGGCGGCACCGATGAAGTAGCCACCGATGAGCGCACCGGGGATCAGTCCGATACCGCCGAACACCGCGGCGATGAACGCCTTCAGGCCGGGCAGCAGGCCCATCAGCGGGTTGATGGCGTTGTAGTACACGCCCACCAGCACGCCGGCCGCGCCCGCGAGGGCGGACCCGATGGCGAAGGTGAACGAGATGGTGTTGTCCACGCTGATGCCCATCAGACGGGCGGCATCGGCGTCCTGGCTGACGGCGCGCATCGCCTTGCCGATCTTGGTGTAGCGGACGACGTACTGCAGGACGACCATGAGCAGGACCGAGACACCGATGATGATGATCTGCTTCATCGTGATGAGGACGTCGCCGAGGACGAAGCTCTGTTCCATGAACGGCGGAAGGGCACCGTAGGTGCGGGTGTCGGCGCCGACGAAGAACATCATCCCGTACTCCAGCAGCAGCGAGACGCCGATGGCGGTGATGAGCACGGCGATGCGTGTGGACTTGCGCAGGGGTTTGTAGGCCACCCGCTCGATCACCACGCCGAGCACGGTGCAGAGGGCCATCGCGATCAGCAGCGACTCCACGAAGCCCAGCTTGAGGTGGACCATGGAGAAGTAGCCGATGTAGGCGCCGACCATGTAGACGTCGCCGTGGGCGAAGTTGATGAGCTGGATGATGCCGTAGACCATCGTGTAGCCGAGCGCGATCAGGGCATAGATGCTGCCCAGCGCCAAGCCGTTGACGAGTTGTTGAGCCAACTGCTCCACGGGTGTCGCCCTCCCCTGATCAGGGCAGGAGTGGGACGGCGGTCCGCCGTCCCACTCCTGCGTGGGTTGGTATGGATGAAGTGTGTCAGGCCTTCTCGGTGACGGCGACCTCGCCGTCCTTGTAGCCGATGAAGACGACGGCCTTGACGGGGTTGTGGTTCTCGTCGACGTCGAAGCTGCCGGTGACGCCGGAGAAGCCCTTGGTCTCGGCGAGTGCCTTCTGGACACCCACGCCGGTCTTCTCACCGGCGCGCTTGATGCCGTCGGCGACGAACTTCAGGGTGTCGTAGCCCAGGGCGTTGAACGCGTTCGGCTCGGTGCCGTACTTGGCCTTGAACGCCTTGATGAAGTCCTGGACCTTCGGGTCCTGGTCGTCGGAGCTGTAGTGGTTGGTGAAGTACACGTCGGTCAGCTGCTTGCCGGCCTGCTCAGCCAGGACGGGGGAGTCGAAGCCGTCGCCACCGAGGATGGGCTGCGTGATGCCGAGGTCGCGGGCCTGCTTGATGGCCTTGCCGGCCTCGGTGTAATAGCCGGGCAGGTACAGGACGTCGAACTGCTGGCCCTTGAACTTCGTCATGACCGCGTTGAAGTTGTCGGCACCCTTGCTGTAGGCGTCCTCCGACACGATCTCGCCGCCACCGGCGGTGAAGGTCGTGCGGAAGGCGTCCGCGAGGCCCTTGGAGTAGTCGCTGGAGCTGTCACGCAGGATGACGGCCTTCTTGGCGTCGAACTTCTTCACCGCGTAGTTGGCGGCGGCGGTGCCCTGGAAGGAGTCGTTGAAGCAGGTGCGGAACGCGAACTCCTTGACGCCCTTGGCGTCGACCGTGACGTCGTCGGCGGTGGCGGACCCGGACACGACCGGGATCTTGGCACGCTCGGCGACGGGGATGGTGGCCTTCATGCCGCCGGAGGTGGCGGGGCCGATGACCGTGATCACCTTGTCCTGGGTCATCAGCTTCGTGGCCAGCGTGGTGGCCTCGGCGGCGTCCGACTTGGTGTCGTACTTGATGAGTTCGATCTTCTTGCCGTCGATGCCACCGGCGGCGTTGATCTCCTCGGTGGCCATCTCGATGCCTTGGACGTTGGCTTGGCCGTACGTGGCGACGTCGCCCGACAGCTCGTAGTTGAGGCCGATCTTGTAGGTGGCGCCCGCAGCCGGGGCTTGGCCCGAGCCGCCGCCGGCACTGCAGCCGGTCAGCACGAGCGTTGCGGCCGCGAGGCCGGCAATGATGCGCTTCATGTTTGGATTCTCCCCTGGTGTACCGCCCCGGGACGAGGGCGGATGACAGCGCATCGTACAAATCGAAACGCCCCGAGCGGGCCTGGTCTCATCACGAATGGGCAACGAAGCTGTCCGGGGCTCAAATCGTGATCGGCTCGTTACCCGATCGCGGTCAGGTGGGGATCGGCAGCGCGGACATCTGTCGGCCCTGCGCCGTGGTCAGGATGAGGGTGGACGCCCCGCGCGGAAGCGGGAGGAACAGGTTCCCCTCGATCGACTGTCCCGCCGACAGCGTGCCACTGCCGATCTCCGGGTCGGGGGCCCCGGGCCCGGGGCTGTAGACGTCCGTGCCCGCGTTGGAGTAGGCGACGAACCCATAGGTGACGCGGCCGGAATCCGCGGTGACCTTGACTCGGACGACAACCCCGCTGTCGGTCCAGGTGTGGGCGGTGACCTCCCACCGGCCGTGGCTGACGGTGCTGCCCGGCATCGTGAACGGCATGCCCGGCCCGCTCGGTTCGGCGGTGGACGAACTGGCCGCCGGGGCAGACTCCGGCGCCGGGGCGGGCTGAGGACGCCAGAGCAGGACGGCCAAGACGACCCCGACGAGCACGACGCCGATCGCGGCGAACCACCAACCGGCGCCCGAGCGGCGCGGTGGCGCGTAGGCGTCGATGTCGACGGGACGCCGCTGGTACGGGTCCTGCTGCCACGGCTGCGTCATGTCACCGAGGGTACCGGGAGGGCTGTGGACAGCCAACGAGCCGGGGAAACGGTCCTGTGGACGACGGGAATCGAGTGCACCGGAGACGTCACGCCGCCAAGTGTCAGGCGCATGACCGATGCACTTGAGCAGCCCACGTCGCTGCGTTCCCTCACCGACCTCGTCGAGGTCGTTCCCACCCTGCTGGGTTTCCACCCGTCCGACTCCTTGGTCCTCGTGGCCCTGGAGGACGGGAAGGTGGAGTTGACCGCGCGCGTCGACCTCGACGTGCCAGGCGGTCACGGCACCGCCCAGGCCCTGCGGTCCGTGTGGCGCCGCCTCCCCCGTGCCTCGCATGTCCTCATCGCGTTCTCCACCGACTCCGAGCGGTCGTGGTGGGCCTTGGACGACGTGGCCGCCTCGATTCCCGACGCGTGCCCCCGCACGTTGGTTCACGCGGACGGTGAGCGTTGGTACGGCGACCCGGACGACGTCGGGACGCCCTACGACCGGCTCGGCAGCGTCCACCTGGTGCGGGCCGCCTACGCCGGTCGCAGGGTCCGGCGATCGCGGGCGGAACTCGTCGACCTGACCATGCCGGGGTGCTCGCCGGCCGAGGTGACCGCTTCCCTGGAGCGCGTCGCAGCCCGGGAGGCCACGCTGAGCGACGTGGTGGCGGAGGGCCTCGCGCTGGTGGCCGGCCACGACGAGGCCCCCGGCGAGCTCGACATCGACGAGGCGACCATCCTCTGCCTGGCCAGCCACGACCCGGAGTTCCTTGAGCAGGCCCTGTTGGGAACCACCCGGGCGAACGCCGGCCGTCGGGTGGCCCTGTGGTCCCAAGTGGTCCGGGCGAGCGTGCCCAACTGTGCCGGGAGTGCCCTCGTCGCCCTCGGGCTGGCGGGGTGGGTGGATGGGGAGGGCGCGATCCAGTCCGTCTGCCTCGAGGCCCTCGCGGACCGGCCGGCACCGTCCGAGTGGGTGGAGTTGCTGGAGTCCATCAACGCCAACGCCGTCCACCCCGACGCGTGGGAGCAGATCCGGATGACGGGACTGGGAGCGGAGGACGTCCGCCAGGCCTCCTGATGGACCTAGCATGCGGTCATGCAGCGGATCGTGGTGTGTGGCGAGGCCCTCATCGACCTGGTTCCCGGTGACGCCGGGGGCGACACGCGAGTGTCCTCCTGGCGGGCGCTGTCCGCCGGGGGGCCGATGAACTCGGCGATCGGGTTGGCACGCCTGGGTGCCCCGGTCGAGTTCCTGGCCAGGTTGGGCGACGACGCGTTCGCCGCCCAACTGCGCAGCCACTTGGTGGCGAACGGTGTCGGTACGGCCCTCGCCGTTTCGGCGCCCGAGCCGACATCTCTCGCGATCGTCAGCTTCGGCGACGGGGGCAAGGCGTCCTACACCTTCCACTTCGCCGGGACCGCCAACTTCGGGTGGCGGCCCGGCGAGCTTCCCCAGCTCGATGCCGGGGACTGGCTCCACGTCGCATCCCTGGTCACGGTCGTCGGACCGGGGAACACAGCCCTCCTGGACTGGGTCCGGGCGGGTTCGGACCCGCTGTCGCTGGACGTGAACGTCCGGCCCACGGTGCTGCCCGACCTCGCCGCCTATTGGCGACTGGTCGAGCCATGGCTGGAGGCGGTGGGGGAGCGCGGTGGCCTGGTCAAGGGGTCGGACGAGGACTTCGAGCTCTTATCCGCGGCGTCCGGGCTGCCGAGGGACCCCGACGAGTTGGTGGTGGCCCTGCGTGAGCGCTACGGCGCCCGGTGGGCAGTCGTGACCCGCGGGGCGGACGGCGCGGTGGGGGCGGGGCCGGACGGGGTGGCGTCCGTGCCGAGCCCGCCGGTGCGCCTGGTCGACACCATCGGGGCGGGCGACACGTTCATGGCAACCCTGCTGGACGCGCTCGTGCTGGCGGAGTTGCCGCTGGCGGACGCCCTGCGCCGCGCCGCGCAGGCGGCTGCCCTCGTGTGTGAGCGCGAAGGGGCCGACCCGCCCACCCGGGCCGAGCTGGACGCCGCCCTCGACTGAGGGGGTGGTTGGTCTATGCTTGCGCGCATGGATCGCACCACGAGCCAGCGACTTCTTGGCTAGCCGCGCACCCCACCCGGTGACGCGGCGCCCCTGACATGCCCAACCGGCAGGCAGGGGCTTTTTCATGCCACGAATCGAGATCCGTCCACGAGGAGAACCAACACCATGGAGTCCGCCCGCACGTATGACGCAGTCGCCGCCCAAGAGCGGTGGCAGAAGTTCTGGGAGGCCGACGGCACGTTCGTCGCCCGGGACGACGACACCGCCGAGCGTCGGTACGTGCTCGACATGTTCCCCTACCCGTCGGGCGACCTGCACATGGGCCATGCCGAGGCGTTCGTCATGGGCGACATCGCGGCCCGCTACTGGCTGATGCGCGGCTTCGACGTCATGCACCCGATCGGCTGGGACTCCTTCGGCCTGCCCGCCGAGAACGCCGCCATCGCGCGCAACGCGCACCCCGCCGAGTGGACCTACCGCAACATCGAGACCCAGGCGGCCTCCTTCAAGCGCTACGGCCTGAGCTTCGACTGGACCCGGCGCCTGCACACGTCCGACCCGGAGTACTACCGCTGGACCCAGTGGCTGTTCCAGTTGTTCCACTCACGCGGGCTGGCCCACCGCAAGAGCTCGCCGGTGAACTGGTGCCCGAACGACCAGACCGTGCTGGCGAACGAGCAGGTCGTGCAAGGCCTGTGTGAGCGTTGTGGCACCCCGGTCACCAAGCGGAACCTGACGCAGTGGTACTTCAAGATCACCGACTACGCGCAGCGCCTGCTGGACGACATGAAGGCCCTGGAGGGCCGGTGGCCCGACCGGGTGCTGGCGATGCAGCGCAACTGGATCGGCCGCTCCGAGGGTGCCTTCGTGGACTTCGCCGTCGAGGGCCGCGACGAGCCGGTGACCGTGTTCACCACGCGTCCCGACACGCTGTACGGCGCGACATTCTTCGTGGTCGCGCCCGATGCGGCGCTGGCGTCCGAGATCGTCACCGACGAGCATCGTGCCGAGTTCGAGGCGTACCTGGAGGCGACGCGTCGGGAGTCCGACATCGAGCGGCAGTCGACGGACCGACCCAAGACCGGCGTGTTCCTGGGGCGTCACGCCACCAACCCGGTCAACGGCGAGAAGTTGCCGGTCTACGCCGCCGACTACGTGCTGGCCGACTACGGCACCGGCGCGGTCATGGCCGTCCCCGCGCACGACCAGCGTGACCTGGACTTCGCCAAGGCGATGGGGCTGCCGGTCCGCCGGGTCATCGACACCGGCGAGCCGAACCCGGAGGAGACCTTCGTCGCCACTGCCGGTGACGGCGTCTACGTCAACTCCGGCGACCTGGACGGGCTGACGGACAAGGTTTCCGGCGTGGCCCGCATCACCGAGCGCCTGGCCGAGGCCGGCACGGGCCAGCCGGCCATCACGTTCCGCCTGCGCGATTGGCTGCTGAGCCGCCAGCGCTTCTGGGGCTGCCCGATCCCGATCATCCACTGCCCGTCGTGCGGGGAGGTCCCGGTTCCCGAGGACCAGCTGCCCGTCGAGTTGCCGCCCCTGACCGGGGCCGACCTGGCTCCCAAGGGCACCTCGCCCCTGGCGGGCGAGGCGGCGCGCGCGTGGCGCGAGGTGGCCTGCCCGGGCTGTGGGCGCCCGGCCGAGCGCGACACCGACACGATGGACACGTTCGTGGACTCGTCCTGGTACTACTTCCGTTACTGCTCGGCCCAGGACCACACCGCGGCCTTCGACGTGGACGCCGTCAAGCGTTGGGCCCCGGTCGACCAGTACGTGGGTGGTGTCGAGCACGCGATCCTGCACCTGCTCTACAGCCGCTTCTTCACGAAGGTGCTGCACGACGCGGGCCTGATCGACTTCACCGAGCCCTTCACCCGGCTGCTCAACCAGGGCCAGGTGACCAACGGCGGCAAGGCGATGTCGAAGTCGCTGGGCAACGGCGTCGACCTGGGCGAGCAGATCGACCTGCACGGGGTGGACGCGATCCGCACCGCCATCGTGTTCGCCGGGCCGCCGGAGGACGACATCGACTGGACGGCCATGTCGCCGTCCTCGACGAGCAAGTTCCTGGCCCGGGCGTACCGCGTGGCCGCGGACGTGTCGTCGCCGGTGGGTGTCGATCCGACGACCGGCGACGCCGGCGTCCGCAAGGGGACGCACGCATCGATCGCCGCCATCACCGAGGCCGTGGAGGACCAGCGCTACAACGTGATGGTCGCCCGCATCATGGAGCTGGTCAACCACACCCGCAAGGCGATCGACGGTGGCCCGGGCGGTGCCGACCCGGCCGTCCGCGAGGCCGCCGAGTTCACGGCCCAGGCACTGAGCACGGTCGCGCCCTACCTGGCCGAGGAGATGTGGGAGCTCCTGGGCCACGCCCCGTCGGTGGCCCGCACCACCTGGCCCGAGGCCGACCCGGCCCTGCTGGTGCAGGAGTCGGTCACGGTCGTCGTGCAGGTGGCCGGCAAGGTGCGCGGCAAGCTGGAACTGCCCGCGTCCGTGTCGGAGGAGGAAGCCACCGCCGCCGCCTTGGCCGACGAGGGCGTCCAGCGTGCCCTGGCCGGGCGTGAGGTCGCCAAGGTGATCGTGCGGCTGCCGAAGATGGTGAGCATCGTCCCGGCCTGAGCCGGGTCAGGAGACCGCGCAGTCGGTGACCAGGGCGTGATCGGTCCCGATCACGCCCTGCGTGGCCGCCCTGTGGACGAGGGACGAGGGGCCGACGAGTTGTCCACAGGCGCGCATCGGATGACCGGATCGCCGCGCGTCCGCCGACTGTCAGGACATGCGCTCGCTGAGTCCCCACCCCGGCAAGGGCGATGCCGTGCGCGCGCGGCTCGCCGCCCTGGTGGCGGAGCTGGGTCCCCCTCAGGTCGAGGGTGATGAGGCGCCGGACGAGGCGACCCGTGCCCCGGAGCCGATCACGCCAAGCCACCCCGCGCCGCGCCGCCTCGCACCGCAGGAGGGTGGCCCCCTCCGACGGGCCTGGGAGTTCGGGCGCGCGCACGCCGCGGTGATCGGTGTCATCGGCCTCGTCGCCCTCGTCGGGTCCGTCTGGGGCATCAGCCAGGCACGCACGGTGCCCGTGGCGGTGGCCGCGCCCACCCCGGTGGTGGGTTCAGCTGGGCCGAGCGTGGCGTCGTCCACGGCGGCGACGGCGACGGCGACTCCCGAACCCCTGCGCGTGCACGTGATCGGAGCGGTCGCCCGGCCCGGCGTCGTGCGGCTCGCGCCCGGAGCACGCGTCGAGGACGCCATCGCGGCGGCCGGCGGCCTCCTGCCGGACGCGCGGCCCGGCGACCTCAACCTCGCCGCTCCCGTCGCCGACGGTGCCCAGGTCGTGGTGGGGGACAGCTCCGAGCCCGGCGGACAGGTGAAGGGAGCGGCGGCGGTCGCGCCCGCTGGCGGGGGTGGCGTGGTTGCCGGAGGAGCGGGTGCGGGTGCGGGGGCGGCGCTGCTGGACCTGAACTCAGCGACGGCGGACCAACTCGACGCACTCCCCGGTGTCGGCCCCGTGACCGCCCAGGCCATCCTGGCGTGGCGCCAGTCGCACCAGAAGTTCTCCCGGGTCGAGGAACTGCTCGAGATCGACGGCATCGGGCAGAAGACCTTCGAACGCATTGAGCCGCATGTCCGGGTCTGAACCGACCCCGGCGGCCGGCGACGGTGGTGCGGCCAGGGTTCTCGCCCTCGGGGTGGTCGCGTGGGCGGCGATGGGCTTCGCCACGGCTGACGACCAGCGCCTCCTCGGCGTGGTGACGGCACTGACGGGCGCTCTGGCGCTCGTCGCGTGGCGGCGCTGCAGTTGGTTCCTCGCCGCGGCGGCGCTCGTGGCGGCTGTGTGCGTGATCACCGGTGGGGCCCGAACGGCGGCGATGGCGGCGGACCCCGTGACGACACTCGCGGCGGACCGGGCGACCGGGGTGGTGGAGCTGCGCCTGTCGGGGGCGGGTCGCCTGTGGGCCCCCTCCGGCCCGCGGCCCGGCATGTGGCGCGGGTCGGCCCAGGTGGTGGGGATCGAGGCCCGCGACGGCGCCTGGCGGAGCGGGGCACCTGTCCAAGTGATCGTGACGGGCGCGGATGCCCAAGTGTGGGCGGCCGTTCCGATGGGCTCCACCGTGCGGGCGACCGTCCGCTTCGGCGTCGCCGAGCCGGGCTCGGGCCTGTACGCCGAGCTGCGCGCGAGCCGCCCACCCGAACTGGTCAGCGAGCCGGACGCCGTGGCCGCCGCCGTGGGCGCGCTGCGCCGGGGCCTGGCCGAGGCGTGCGCACCGCTGTGGCCGGACGCGCGCGCCCTCGTCCCCGCCCTGGTGGTGGGGGACACGTCGGCCATGACCGATGACCTGCGGGACAGGTTCGTCGTCACCGGCCTCACCCACCTCACGGCCGTCTCGGGAGCGAACCTCACCCTGCTGCTGGGCTTCCTGCGCGCCCTCGCGGTCGGATGCGGAGTGCGGGGGAGGTGGCTGATCGGGCTTCAGGTGGCTGGGGTGGCGGGGTTCGTGGTCCTGTGTCTGGGGGAGCCGAGCGTGCTCCGGGCAGCCGCGATGGGGTTGGTGGGGTTGGCTGCGCTGGGCCGGGCGGGGCGGGGGCGGCAAGGGCTCCGCTTCCTGGGGGTGGCGATGCTGGCGGTCGTCCTGGCGGAGCCGGCCATGGCGCGGTCGTTGGGGTTCGCCCTGTCGGTCCTCGCGACCTTCGGCCTGCTGCGCTGGGCCGGTGCCTGGACGGACCTCCTGGCTCGCTGGTTGCCGCGTTGGTGCGCGGAGGCCCTCGCGGTGCCGTTGGCGGCGCAGGTCGCGACCGAGCCGGTGGTGGTCGTGCTGGCCGGCCAGGTGAGCGTGGTGTCCGTGCTGGCCAACCTGGTGGCCGGACCGATGGTGGGCCCGGCGACGGTCCTCGGGCTGGCGACGACGCTGGTGGCCCCCGTGCTGCCGGGCGTCGCGGTGGTGCCCGCGTGGGCAGCCGGCTGGTTCGCCCAGGGCATCGCCTGGACGGCCAGGTTGGGTGAGACCCTGCCCGGGGCGGCGGTGCCGTGGGACGCGTCGCCGCTGGCCATCGGCGTGGTGGTGCTCGCCTGCCTCGTCCTGGTGCTGCTGGCGCCGTCGGTCCTGCCGCGACGTTGGGTCTGCGTGGCGATCGCCCTCGCCGTGGTGCTCCTGCTGGCTCGGACGCCGACCCCACCGGGATGGCCACCGCACGGGTGGGCCGTGGCGACCTGCGACGTGGGGCAGGGCGATGCGACCGTCCTCGCCGCGGGCCCGGGGCAGGCTGTGGTGGTGGACACCGGGCCGGACCCCGGCCTCCTGGCGCGTTGCCTGTCCCAGCTGGGCGTGTCACGCGTGCCGGTGCTGGTGCTGACGCACCTGCACGCCGATCACGTGGGCGGTGTGGAGGCACTGGGCGGCCTCGGGGTCGAGGTGGTCCTGACCTCGCGCGTGCGGACGCCGGAAGGCGCGAACGCCTCGGTCGACACGGTGTTCGCGTCCGCACGCCGGGTGGACGCTGACGCCGGGACGGTGTGGGAGGTGGGAGACGTACGGCTCGGGATCCTCGCCGCCCCGGTGCCGGGTCGGGACTCGGGCGACGGCGAGGGGGAGTCGAGCGCGGAGAACGACGCTTCGCTGCTCGTGCGGGCAGAGGCGGGAGGTGTCGCGGTCCTGCTCGCCGGCGATGCCGAGGACGGTGCCCAGACGCGGCACCTCGCCCTGGGGGAGGCGCTGGACGTGGACGTCCTGCTCGTCCCACACCACGGGTCGGGCCGCCACAGTCCGGCGTTCATCGCTGCCGCGCGCCCGGACGTCGCACTCGTGAGCGTGGGGGAGGACAACGACTACGGGCACCCCTCGGCCAAGACCCTGCGGTCGGTGGCCGCGACCGGGGCGACCACCTTCCGCACCGACGAGCACGGAGCCGTCGCCGTGGCCCGCGGACCTGACGGCGTCCTGCTCGTCACGACCCAACGGTGAGGCCGCAGCAGGCGGTCTCAGCCGCGGGCGGCCCAGAACAGGCGCGATCCGTCGAGGTCGACCCAGTCACCGTGGAACTCGATGCCGGCGACCGTGGCCGTCGGGTAGTGGTGGAGCACGGACGCCGCCGCTTGTGGGTCGGGATCCGACCCGGCCAAGTGGTCGACGAGAGAGGGGACGCCGGGGGCGTGGGCGACGAGCGCCGCGCACTCCACGTCGCCCCCGAGCTCCTCGATCGCGGAGAGCAGTCCCCTGGTTCCCGCGTTGTACAACGCGTCGTGGGCTCGGAGCTCGGCGTCCAGCCGCATGCCGGACGCCGTCTGCGCGGCCCGGGTGGCCGTCGAGTGGAGGACCACTTGGACGGCGGCGTCGGCGAGCAACTCGCCCAGGTGGCGGGACTGCTCGTGGCCCACCGGGGTCAGGGCCCGGCCATGGTCGCCGCGACCGCGGCCCAAGGACTCGGCCTCCGCGTGGCGGATGAGGTACAGGCGCTTCATGGCGCACAACCCTAGGGTGTGCCGGGCCGGACGAACCGTCGGTCCGGGCTGGCAGGATGGTCCCCGTGAACGACCAACCCCTGTTCGGCCGCGTGGTGCTGGTGAGTGGCCCCGAGGCGTTGCTCGCCGAGCGAGCGGTGGAGCGCCTCATCCACCAGGCGCTGGCCGAACGTCCCCAGGCGTCCGTCACCAGGGTCGAGGCGGGTGACCTCGACGCCGGTGGGCTGGCCGAAGTCACCGGGGGCTCGCTGTTCGCGGAGGAGTCCGTGGTGGTCGTCCAGGCACTGTCCGAGCTCGACCAGGCCCTGTTCGACCACGTCGTCGCCTTCGCGCAGACGCCGTCCGACGAGCTCGCCCTGGTGCTCGTGCACCCGGGTGGCGTCAAGGGCAAGGGCCTCCTCGACAAGCTGAAGAAGGCGCGCGTGGCCACCATCGACTGCCCGACCATCAAGGCGTGGGAGCTGCCGGGCTTCGCCGTCAACGAGGCCCGCCTCCTGGGCGGACGCCTCGACAAGGCCGTCGCCGAGCGACTTGTCGAGGCGCTGGGGGCGGACGTCCGGGCGGTGGCCGGCGCCGTCCGCCAGTTGCTGGCCGACGCCGACGACCGGGTGATCACCGAGGCGGCCGTCCGCCGCTACTTCGCCGGTCGCGCCGACGTCACGAGCTTCACCGTGGCCGACCACGTGATGGCGGGTCGGAGCGATGAGGCGCTGGGTGCCCTCCGCTGGGCGCTGGAGACCGGGGTCGCGGCCGTCCTGGTCACGTCCGCGCTGGCCAACGCGCTGCGCAGCCAGGGCAAGTACAGCGACCTCGCCTCGGCGCGCCTGCGGGACGGGGACCTGGCCCGCGAGCTCGGCGTCCCGCCGTTCAAGGTCAAGGAGATCGTCGCCCGCTCGCGCGAATGGACGCCGCGGGGGCTGGCGTCCGCCCTGCAGATGGTGGCCCGGGCGGACGCCGCAGTGAAGGGTCAGTCCGCCGACGCGGCGTTCGCCCTGGAGAGCCTCGTGATCGGCGTCACCGGCCTCCGTGGACGGCGTCCCGATTCCGGGATGGGGCGTTGAGCGTGATTTTGGCCCGCCGACGAACGCTGGTAAGGTGTTCAATCGCGCCCAACGTGGGTGCACACCTCATTCACCAACCTGAACTGAAGGCTTAGCCCGTGGCGAACATCAAGTCCCAGAAGAAGCGGATCCTCACGAACGAGAAGGCGCGCCTGCGCAACAAGGCCGTGAAGTCCGCTCTCAAGACGCACATTCGCAAGTTCCGCGAGGCGGCCGCCGCCGGTGATGTGGACAAGGCCCAGAAGGCTGCCAAGGTCGCGTGCCGTGCACTCGACAAGGCTGCGTCCAAGGGCGTCATCCACAAGAACCAGGCGGCGAACCGCAAGTCGGCCGTTGCTTCGGCCGCTGCCGCCCTCTGACGAACTCCTGCGACGTCGCCCCGCACCGCTTGGGTGCCGGGGCGACGTCGTGCCGTACCCACATGGGGTGCCGACCCCACGGTTGGTGCCATGACGAGAGGTGACGCGTGACCAGGCCGCAGCCGGGCAGCACGAACCCGGAGATCATCCGGAACTTCTGCATCATCGCCCACATCGACCACGGCAAGTCGACGCTGGCCGATCGCATGCTGCAACTGACCGGCGTGGTCGACGACCGATCCATGCGGGCCCAATACCTCGACCGCATGGACATCGAGCGCGAGCGCGGCATCACCATCAAGAGCCAGGCCGTCCGCATGCCCTGGGAGGTCGACGGTCGCGACTACGTGCTCAACATGATCGACACGCCCGGGCACGTCGACTTCACGTACGAGGTCTCCCGCTCCCTGGCCGCCTGCGAGGGGGCGATCCTGCTGGTCGATGCCGCCCAGGGCATCGAGGCACAGACCTTGGCCAACCTCTACCTGGCGATGGGCGCCGACCTGCACATCATCCCCGTGCTCAACAAGATCGACCTTCCGGGCGCCCAGCCGGAGAAGTACGCCGAGGAGATCGCGAACCTCGTCGGGTGCGACCCCGACGACGTCTTCCGCGTGTCCGGCAAGACCGGCGAGGGCGTCCCCGCGCTCCTGGACGCCGTGGTCGCCCAAGTGCCCGCGCCCGTCGGTGACCCGGCCGCCCCGGCCCGCGCCATGATCTTCGACTCCGTCTACGACACCTATCGCGGCGTCGTGACCTACGTCCGCGTCATCGACGGGGAACTCAACCACCGCGAGCGCATCCTCATGATGTCGACCAAGGCCACCCACGAGGTGCTCGAGGTGGGCGTGATCAGCCCCGAGCCGACGCCGTCCAAGGCGCTCGGCGTGGGCGAGGTGGGTTACCTGATCACCGGCGTGAAGGACGTCCGCCAGTCCCGCGTGGGTGACACGATCACGCTGGCCCACAAGCCGGCCAAGGACGCGCTGGGTGGCTACAAGCACCCCAACCCCATGGTCTACGCCGGCCTGTACCCGATCGATGGGGCCGACTTCCCCGAGTTGCGTGAGGCGCTGGAGAAGTTGCAGCTCAACGACGCCGCGCTCACCTACGAGCCGGAGACCTCCGGGGCTCTGGGCTTCGGGTTCCGCATCGGTTTCCTCGGCCTGCTGCACATGGAGATCACGCGCGAGCGCCTCGAGAGCGAGTTCAACCTCGACCTCATCTCGACGGCGCCGAACGTCGTCTACCGCGTCGTCATGGAGGACGGCACCGAGCACACGGTCACCAACCCGAGCGAATACCCTGAGGGCAAGGTCGCCGAGGTGTGGGAGCCGGTCGTCAAGGCGACCATCCTCAGCCCCACCGAGTACATCGGCACGATCCTGGAGCTGTGCCAACAGCGCCGGGGCACCCAGACGGGCATGGACTACATCTCCGCCGACCGCGTCGAGATCCGGTACACGCTGCCGATGGCCGAGATCGTCTTCGACTTCTTCGACGCGCTGAAGTCGCGCACCAAGGGCTATGCCAGCCTCGACTACGACCAGGCCGGTGAGCAGAAGGCGAACCTGGTCAAGGTCGACATCCTGCTGCACGGCGAGCCGGTGGACGCCTTCAGCTCGATCGTCCACACCGACGCCGCCTACTCGTACGGCGTCGCCATGGCCAAGAAGCTCAAGGAACTCATCCCGCGGCAGCAGTTCGAGGTGCCGATCCAGGCAGCCGTCGGGGCGCGCGTGATCGCCCGCGAGACCGTCCGAGCGATCCGCAAGGACGTCCTCGCCAAGTGCTACGGCGGCGACATCAGCCGCAAGCGCAAGCTGCTCGAGAAGCAGAAGGAGGGCAAGAAGCGCATGAAGATGGTCGGACGCGTGGAGGTGCCCCAGGAAGCCTTCGTGGCCGCGCTGTCGACCGGGGAGTCGCGCGACCCCAAGTAGGTCAGCGCCTGCGCAGGAGCCACGCGGCGAGCGCGCCGCCGACGGCCCCGCCGAGGTGGCCCTGCCAGCTCACCCCCGGCATGGACGGGAAGACGCCCCACAGCATGCCGCCGAAGAAGCCGAACACGGCGGCGCTGATGAGGATCTGCCTCCAGTTCCCGTTCATCAAGCCGCGCAGGAGCAGGAACGCCAGCCAGCCGAAGATCAGCCCGGAAGCGCCGGCCGTCACCGTGAACGGGGCCGAGAACAACCAGGCGAATCCGCCCGAGACGACGATCGAGACCAGCGTGGCGATCCAGAACGTACGCCGTCCGGCCATGTGGGTGAGTGTGCCCAACACGAGGAAGGGCAGCGAGTTCGCGGCGAGGTGCTCGAGGCCGAAGTGCAGCAGCGGGGCGGTGAAGATCTGGGGGAGTTCGGCGACGTCCCGCGGGCTGACGCCGAACCCGTCGAGGGCGCCGATGAGCATGAGGTCGACGACTTCGAGGAGCCACAGCAGCGCGAGCCAGCCGCCGACGAACCTCAGCGACCTGGCGAGTGTGGGGCGTGCGGGGGTGGGAGCGGTCGCCCTCGGCACCGGGTAGGCGGGCGAGGGCATCCATGATCCGTGCTGCTGGCTCATGCCTCCAGTGTGCGTGACGCGGGCAAGGTTGTCGCCCGGTCCGTGCGGAGGTGCGTCCCCCTAGGATGACCGCCATGGGCAGCGTCACGGCCGAGATCGGCGTCATCGGTGGGTCCGGTCTCTACTCGTTCTTCGAGGACGCCGTGCGCGTCGAGGCGGAGACCCCGTTCGGCCCGCCCTCGGGGGCGGTGACCGTCGGCGAGGTGGCCGGACGCCGCGTGGCGTTCCTGCCCCGCCACGGTGAGCGACACCAGTACACGCCCCACCGGGTCAACTACCGGGCGAACCTCTGGGCGCTCAAGGCGCTCGGCGTCACCCAGGTGTTGGGCCCCTGCGCGGTCGGATCGCTGCAGCCCCACCTGACGCCCGGGGCCTTCGTGGTGCCCGACCAGGTCGTCGACCGGACGTACCGGTCCGGCCACACCGTGTGGGAGGCCGAGGGACCCGTGGTCCACGTGCCGTTCGCCGACCCCTACTGCCCGCGGGGTCGCACTGCGATGCTGGAGCAGGCGACGGACGACACGCCGCTCGTCGACGGTGGCACGCTCGTGGTCATCAACGGTCCCCGGTTCTCTTCGCGCGCCGAGTCCCAATGGCATTCCGCCGCTGGGTGGTCGGTGGTCGGCATGACCGGGATGCCCGAGGCGTCGTGCGCTCGCGAGCTGGCGATGTGCTTCACCTCGGTCGCGTGCGTGACCGACATGGACGCCGGCCTCGAGGGCGAGGAGGGCGTCACGCATGCCAACGTGCTGGAGGTGTTCGCCGGGAACGTCGAACGACTCAAGGCGTTGCTGTTGCGCACCATCGAGCACTTGCCCAGCGGCGATTGTTCGTGCCACCGAGTTCTGGACGGGTTGCCCCTGCCGTTCCCGCTGCCGCAGGTCGGCGCCGGCGTCCGGGTGTTGGCCGGCTGACATCCACGTCCCGCATGTCCCGAGGGGTCGACCCATGACTGTCACCGATGTCCTGATGCAGAAACTGTCACGCACGTCCTGAGAGATGACCATTCCGGGCCTGACTACGCGTTCAGGAATTGTCAGAGTGTTCGATTAGCGTGTGGGTATGAGTTCGTTGGAGTTGGCTGGCGTCGCGGACGCCTGGGGCGTGGTCGAGGAGGGCACGCGCATGGTGGTCGCCGGTGAGGTGGCCCAGGTGTTGGGCATCGCTGCCGCCTGCGACCTGCACCGGGTGGACGAGGGCGTGTTGGCCGAGGGGGCCGAGCGGTGGCTGCCGGGTGGGGCGGATGGGACGCCCTTGATCGGGGAGTTCGTCGCGGCCGAACTGGCGGTGGTGCTGGGGTGTTCCCCCGCGTCCGCAGTGGGCCGGATCGCAGAGGTGTTGAACGTCCGGCACCGCCACCCGGCCCTGTGGGCGGCCGTGTGTGCCGGCGAAGTGCGGTTCTTCGAGGCGGCCCGGGTGGCGGCTGCGTGCGCGACAGCCGGGCTGGACGCGGCCGCGTGCGCGATCGTCGACAGGCATTGCGCGGTCGCGCTCAAGCTGCAGCCATGGTCACGGGTCCGGCCGCGGGTGGAGGGGTGGATCCTGTTGGCAGACCCGGCCGCGGCGGCAGAGCGGGAGGCCCGGGTGGCGGCGGGTCGGCGGGTGGAGATGGGTTCGATCGTGGACGGGCACTGCGACCTGTGGGGACGGCTCGACGCCGCCGACGGGATCGCTTTCGATACGGCCCTGAACTCGATCGCGAAGACCTTGCCCACTGACATCGAGTTCGACGTGCGGCGGGCGTCCGCGGTCGGTGTGCTCGCCCGACAAGCCCTCGGGCAGGCCGAGCTCCCGCGTGCCGCCGAGGTCGTCGTCCGGATCGACGCCGCCCTGGTCGACGGCCACGCTGGCTTGTCCCCGGTCGCGGACATCCCTGGTTGGGGTGCGGTCCTCACCGACCGCTTGGGTGCAGTGTTGGACGGCTGCCGGGTGACCGTCCGCCCGATCGTGGACGCGCGGGCCATCAACCCGTCCGACGCCTACCAACTGCCCGACTCGATGCGCCGCGTGCTCGTCAACCGGTGGGGTGTGGACGCCTTCCCGTACGGCACCCGGGCCGCCACCTCGTGTCAGGCCGACCACACGGTCCCGTTCGACCACGAGGCGGAGCCGGGGCAGGGTCAGACCCATCCCGACAAGATGGCGCCCCTGTCGTCGTTCACCCATCGGGTGAAGACCCATGGTGGGTGGGGATGTGAGCAACCCGAGCCGGGCGTGTTGGTGTGGACGACCCCGCACGGGTGGCGGTTGGTGACCACTCCGGCGGGCACGATCCGGATCGGCAGGCCACCGGTCCCCGAACAAGCCTGGTGGCTGCGGGAGCCACCTCACGACTGGGCCGATGATCCGCCGGAGCATCCCGGTGAGAGCGCGTGTCCAATCCTGGCGCGTGCGGCACCCGACAGGCCCGGCGGCCAGCGATGCGGGCTCGCGCTCGCAGCCGACCCCGGACAGAGCCAGCCACCATTGGCCCTCGCGTACGCCCTCATGGCCTGACCGAGGCCGAGCAGACCACCACAGCCCTCCGGCACACCGCCGCGAGGGCCAGCGGTGCGTGCACTGACCTACAGTGGATCGACGTGACACCATCCGCGCTGCCCGAGGGCGAACCCGCACCCGACGACGGGAGCCTGCCCGCGTCCGCCGTGGCAGGCATCGCCGAACGCCGGCTGTCGGCGTACGTGCACGTGCCGTTCTGCGCCGCGCGCTGTGGGTACTGCGACTTCAACACCTACACCGCCGCCGAACTGGGGGCTGCGCCCGGGGCGTCCCGTGGCGACTACCTGCGTGCGATCGCGAGCGAGACCACCCTGGCCCATCGCGTCCTGGGGGACGCCCTACCGTTGCGGACCGTGTTCTTCGGCGGCGGCACCCCGACACTGCTCGACCCCGTGGAGCAGGGCGGGATCCTCGCCGGACTGCGCGACACCTTCGGCCTCGCCCCGGACGCCGAGGTCACGACCGAGGCCAACCCCGACTCGGTGACGCCGGCGTCCCTCGCCGCACTCGTGGAGGCCGGCTTCAACCGCATCTCGTTCGGGATGCAGTCGTCGGCGCCCCACGTCCTGCGGATGCTGGAGCGGACCCACACACCCGGCCGGGCCCTCGACGCCGTCCGCTGGGCGCGCGAGGCGGGGTTCTCCTCGGTGAGCTTGGACCTGATCTACGGCACCCCGACGGAAACGGTCGATGATTGGCGCGCCAGCGTCGAGGACGCCCTCAGTGCCGAGCCCGACCACCTGAGCGCCTACTCGCTCATCGTCGAGGACGGGACGCGGTTCGCCGCACGGGTCCGGCGTGGGGAGGTGCCGCTCCCGGACGAGGACGACCTCGCCGACAAGTACGAGGTCGCCGACGGGCTCCTCCGCGGAGCCGGGCTGGAGTGGTACGAGGTGTCGAACTGGTCGCGTCCGGGTCACGAGTGCCGGCACAACCTCGCCTACTGGCGCGGGGACGACTGGTGGGGCTTCGGCCCCGGCGCCCACAGCCACATCGGCGGCGTTCGCTTCTGGAACGTCAAGCACCCACGCACGTACTCCGGACGGCTCGCGGACGGTCTCTCGCCCGCCGCCGGGCGCGAGGTGCTCGATGCGGACGCCCGTCGCGTCGAGCGCGTGCTGCTCGAGTTGCGGCTCCGCGAGGGAATGCCGGTGGAAGTCCTGACGCCGCGGGAGCGGGCGCGCGTACCGGGGTTGGTGGCACGCGGCTGGCTCACCGAGCGGGATGGGCGACTGGCCGTCAGCGAGCGGGGTCGACTGCTGGCCGACGCGGCCATCCGCGAGCTGGTCGACTGAGCGGGTTGGCGGAGACGACGCGCTGACCGTCGACGGCAGCCCGGCTCTCGACGCCAGCCGACCTCGAGCTCGACGTCAGCCGACCTGGACTTCGACGACCTGGTCACCCGTGTCGACGCGGACGACGTCGCCGGCGACGAGCTGGCGTCCGCGGCGCAGGTCGACCTCGCCGTTCACGCTGACGAGACCGGCGGCGATGAGTTCACGGGACATTCCGCCGGTGTCGGCCACGTTCACCAACTTGAGGAACTGCCCGAGCCGGATGCTGCCGCCCACGTCGACGGTCTCGATCTGTGCCATACACGTGATCGTCGCACACGGCGAAGGGTCCTGCGCCGGTGTCACGCGTCCCGTTCAGGCCGCCCGGAGATCGCGTCACTCCTCGAGCGTCGACAGGTCGCCCTCGTCCTGGCCGAGGGCGCGGGCGCGCAGCACGCGGCGCATGATCTTGCCCGAGCGCGTCTTCGGCAGGGAGTCCACGAACTCGATGTGGTCCGGTTTCGCGATCGGGCTGAGGTGCCGGGCGACGTACTGGCGCAACTCCTCCTCGACCTCCTTGCATGGCTCGGCGGTCATGTTGAGCACGACGAACGCATGGATCGCGTTGCCCTTCACCTCGTGCGGCAGCCCGATGGCGGCGGCCTCGACGACAGCGGGGTGGCCCGCGAGCGCCGACTCGACCTCCGCCGTGCCGAGCCGGTGGCCCGACACCTTGATCACGTCGTCGGTGCGGCCGATGATCCAGAACCACCCGTCCTCGTCCCGCTTGGCGCTGTCCCCGGTCAGGTAGCGGCCGGGGAACCTCGACCAGTAGGTCTCGACATAACGCTGGTCGTCCCCGTACAGGGTGGCGAACATGGCAGGTGCCGGGTGCTTGAGCACGAGCAGGCCCTCGGTGCCGTCGGGCACCGGGTCGCCGTGCTCGTCGACCACCTCGGCCTCCTGGCCGAACACCGGGCGTCCGGCCGACCCGGGCTTCAGCGGCATGGACGGCACGGAGGTGATCTGGAACATCCCCGTCTCGGTCTGCCACCAGGTGTCCATGATCGGGCACCGGCCGCCACCGACGACGTCGTGGAGCCAGCGCCAGGCCTCGGGGTTGATCGGCTCCCCGACCGACCCCAGCAGCCGCAGTGAGGACAGGTCGTGCCGCTTGACCCAGGCGTCCCCGAACCGCATCAGCGACCGGATGGCCGTCGGAGCCGTGTAGAAGTGGGTGAGGCCGTAGTATACTCGAGGAGTTGCCACCAGCGGTTGGGGTACGGGTACGTCGGGTTCCCCTCGTACATGAAGGTCGTCGCCCCGTTGAGGAGCGGGCCGTAGACGGCGTACGAATGCCCCGTCACCCAGCCGATGTCGGCGGTGCACCACCAGCGGTCCTCGTCGCGCACGTCGAACGTGTACTTCAGGCTGGTGTGGATCCCGACCATGTACCCGCCGTGGGTGTGGAGGATCGCCTTCGGCTTCCCCGTGCTCCCCGAGGTGTACAGGATGTACAGCGGGTGCTCGGACGGGACCTGGACCGTGTCGCAGTGGCCGCGGGCGATCGGCAGCGCGCTCAGGTCGTGGTACCAGTGGTCGCGGAGCGGGTCCATCGCGATCTCGTTGCCCGCGTTGCGCACGACGATGACGTTCTCGACCGACGGTGAGAACCGGATGCCCTCGTCCACGATCTCCTTGAGGGCGAGGATGCGTCCGTTGACCCGCGACCCGTCGGCGGTGATGACGACCTTCGACTCCGAGTCGTCGATGCGGCTGGACAGGGCGTCGGACGCGAACCCGGCGAACACCACCGAGTGCACGGCGCCGAGCTTGGCGCACGCGAGCATCGCGAACACGGCCTCGGGGATGCGCGGCAGGTAGATGGTCACCTTGTCCCCCTCGGCGACGCCCATCGCCTTGAGCACGTTGGCGAACTGGTTCACCTCGCGGTTCAGGCTGTAGTAGGAGAAGGTGCGCACCTGCGAGGTGTCCTCACCGACCCAGATCAGGGCGAGCTTGTTCTTGCGCGGGCCGGCCAGGTGCCGGTCGATGCAGTTGCTGACGATGTTGGTGCGGCCGCCCACGAACCACCGGTGGAAGGGGGCGTTCGACGTGTCGAGCACGTGGGTCCACGGCTGCGACCACTCCAACTCGGACGCCTCGGCCGCCCAGTAGGCCTCGGGATCCGCCAGGGCCTCGGACTCGGCCCGGCGCCAGTCCTTGATCCGGACATGGTCCACCACGTCCGGTCCGGGCTCGTAGATCTGCTGCTCTGCCATGTCCGCCTCCCGCCGTGCCTGTTGTCGGGTCAGGCTAACCCGGGGTCCGGCGAAGGAGAAGGGGCGGGCGGGTTCGACGGCGGGCCTCGCCGGGCCCGCGACGGCGGGCGGGTAGGGTCCGTCGGGTGGATCGGTACAGCGGCGACGTGCTGGCGAAGGGCTGGCAGCAACAGGGCAGGAAGGTCGCGACGAAGACCCCCGTCGAGCGGGACATGGTGCTCGAGGAGCCCACGTCCGGCTTCGTCGGGGCGGTCGTCGGGTGGGAGAACGGCGTGGTCGTCCTCGAGGATCGCCGGGGCAAGCGGCGAAGCTTCCCGTTCGGTCCGAACTTCTGGCTGGACGGGCGTCCGGTCGACCTGACGCCCCCCGTGCGCTCGGCTCCGACGGCCCGGGACCGGGCGCAGCAGTACAACCGGACGCACACGGCGTCCGGTTCCCGCGTCGGCCCGGCCGAGAAGGCCAAGGTGGCCCTGCCCAGCCGCATCTACGTCGAGGGACGCCACGACGCCGAACTCGTCGAGAAGGTGTGGGGATCGGACCTGCGCCATGTCGGCGTGGTGGTCGAGTACTTGGGCGGCATCGACGACCTGCCGGCCATCGTGCGCGAGTTCGCCCCGGTCCGGGGCCGACGGCTCGGCGTCCTCGTCGACCACCTCGTGCCGGGCACCAAGGAGTGGCGCATCGTCGAGCAGGTCAGTGGTGAGCACGTGTTCGTGACGGGCCACGACTACATCGACATCTGGGCGGCCATCAAACCCACGCGCGTGGGCCTGACGCGCTGGCCGGACATCCCCCGCGGCACTGACTGGAAGAAGGGGGCCCTGGCTGCGCTGGGCTGGCCCCACGCCGACCAGGCCGACGCCGCGCACGGCTGGAAGCGGATCCTCGGCCAGGTCACGGGGTGGAAGGACCTCGACCCCCAGCTCCTCACCGAGGTCGAGAAGCTGATCGACTTCGTCACCGCCGACCACATCGACCGGGAGTCCTGATGCGCACCGACGACGTCAGCGACCTCATCAAGGACGTCTGCGCGCGTGTCATCCTCCCGCGGTTCCGCGCGCTGGCCCGCCACGAGGTGGAGCAGAAGCGCCCGGGCGACCTGGTCACCGTCGCCGACCGGGAGGCCGAGGTGGAGCTCACCGACGCCTTCCGGCGGGCCACACCCGGCGCGCTGGTCGTGGGGGAGGAGGCCGCCTTCGTCGATCCCCGGCTCGTCGAGGACCTGCCCACCGCCGAACACGCCTGGGTGATCGATCCCGTGGACGGCACCCGCAACTTCGCCTCCGGCAGCACCGACTTCGGGGTCATGGTCGCCGAGGTCCGTCAGGGGGTCACGACGCGCGGCTGGATCTGGCAGCCCCTCCACGACGCGCTCTACGTGTCCGAGCGGGGCGCGGGCGCCGCACGCAACGGCACACCACTCACCCGACTGGCCATCACGCCTGGCCCGTGGCAGGTCGCCGTCTGGCCCAGACTGGCCAGGGAGCGTGCCGAGGGGGTACGCCTGCGCCCCACCCGGGGTTCCTGCGCGATTGACTACCCGGCCCTCGCGCGCGGCGAGTTGGACGGGCTCGCCTACCGGTCGATCCACCCCTGGGACCACCTGGCGGGCACGCTCCTGGTGACCGAGCTGGGCGGGGCGGCGAACGTGGATGACGTCCCCTACGCGCCCGGCGTCAGCGGCAGCATGCTGTCCGTGGGGCGGTCGGACGCCGTGGCGGCCCAGGTGGGCCGCGTCCTGCGCCCCTGATCAGCCCTTGAGCAACGGTAGGGTCGGACGCCGGCGTGGCCGCCCCGCCTCGCGCATGCGGACGATCGCCTGGGCCACGAAGCGCTCAGCTGGCTCCTGGGGCCACGGCCAGGCGCTCGACCAGGCGCCCTCGACGCCCTTGCCCGCGTCGTACAGCTCCTCCGCGCGCTCGTAGAGCCACTGCATCTCACCGCGCTGGGTCCCGGCCGCATCCATGTCGAGCGCCGGCCCGTGGCCGGGGACTATCAGGCAGTCGCGCGGCATCATGCCGGCGACCCAGTCCAGGCTGGCGCCCCAGTCGCCCGGGTGGGAGTCGGGCCCGGCCCAGGGCTCGGCGGCGGTCTCCAGCAGGTCCCCGAGGAAGGCCACACGGCGGGCGGGGACGACCGCGACCGCGTCGTGGTCGGTGTGCCCGCGGCCGAAGTGGGCGAACTCGACGTGGCAGTCGCCCAGGTTGACCGCGTACGCCATGTTGAACGTCGTCGAGGGGGAGGCGAGGTCGGCATCGACCATCCCGAAGGGGGCCAGGGCGTCGGCGTCCGGACGCCGCTCCGAGAGGAGGGTGCGCAGCCCGTCGTGGCCGATCGACTCCACGCCCTCGAAGCCCGCCAACCCGTACAGGTGGTCGTGGTGGGCGTGGGTCACCAGCACGTGGGTGACGGGGACGTCGCCGGCCAGCGCCCGAGCGGCCGCAAGGATCGCGCGCCCCTGGTCGGGGGAACTGCCGGTGTCGATGACCAGGGCGCCGGTGGTGCCGACGACGAGGCCGATGTTGACCGAGTCCGGTTCGGCGACCGCCACGTACACGCGGTCGGCAATGGGCTTGAACTCCGACAGGCTGAACTCCACCTGGCCACCCTACCGGTGCTCCTCCTCGGTCCCGTCCCCCTCCTCGGGCCCGGGACGGCGCTCCACCTCGATGGTGATCGAGCCCGAGTCCAGGTCGTCCGGCTGGCGTCCGCGGCCGGCCTTGGTGGTGTCGACGAACAACCGCTTCTCGGCGTCCTTCCAGCGCTTGAAGTGGGCCAGGCCCGGCTGGAACAGCGTGAAGAAGTCCGACATGGCTCCAGTGTGCACGGGCCGTTCCGGCCCGGTCGTGGGCATGGCGTAGACTGGCACTCTGAGGTGGTGAGTGCCAAGGAGGTGATGGGTGTGCTGGACGACCGCAAGCTGGAGGTCCTGCGCGCGATCGTCACGGACTACGTCTCCAGCCAGGAACCCGTCGGCTCACGTGCCCTCGTGGAGCGGCACAACCTCAACGTCTCGCCCGCCACGGTCCGCAACGACATGGCGGTGCTCGAGGAGGAGGGCTACATCACCCAGCCCCACACGTCGGCGGGGCGCATCCCGACCGACAAGGGCTATCGGCTGTTCGTGGACAGGCTCTCCACCGTCAAGCCGCTGTCGACCAGCGAGAAGCGCGCGATCACCGCGTTCATGGCGGGTGCGGTCGACGTCGACGACGTCGTCCGCCGGACGGTCCAGCTGCTGGCCCAGATCACCCGCCAGGTGGCCATCGTCCAGTACCCGGCGCTGTCGTCCTTGGTGATCCGGCACGTCGAGGTCCTCCGCCTCGGCCCCGACCGTGGTCTGGTCATGTGCGTCTCGGCCACCGGCACCGTCGAGCAACGCCTCGTCCCGCTCCCGCCGGACGGGGACGGCGACGAGGACCTCACGCTCGTCCGTCGCCGGCTCGGTGACCTCCTCATCGGCGCCAACGCCCGCGAGGCGGTCGAGCGGCTGGCGACGTTCGCCGACCAGGTGCCACCCTCGGCGTCCGCCCTGGCCACGACCGTGGCGGCGGCGATGTTGGACATCGTCTCCGGCGACCCCGGGGCCCGTGTGGCCGTCGCCGGCGTCCCGAACCTCACCCGCTTCGGTGACCAGTTCGAGACCACGGTGAAGCCCGTGCTCGAGGCACTCGAGGAGCAGGTGGTGCTGCTGCACCTGCTCGGCGAGGCGACCTCGACGGCGGACGTCACCGTCCGGATCGGGCGCGAGAACCCCTACGAACCGCTCCGGTCGACGTCCGTCGTGGCGTCCGGCTACGGTTCGGACGAACGCGTGTGGGCCACCCTCGGCATCCTGGGTCCCACGCGCATGGACTACCCCTCGGCCATCGCATCCGTGCGCGCTGTCGCACGTTACGTGGGTCGATTCCTCGCTGAAGGCTGAACCGCACACGAAGGAATGAGTTGAGCGACTACTACGAGGTCCTGGGCGTGCCCCGGGACGCCACGGCCGACCAGATCAAGAAGGCTTACCGCAAGCTGGCGATGAAGTACCACCCCGACGTGGCGGACGACCCTGGCTCGGCCGAGAAGTTCAAGGAGATCGGCGAGGCCTACGCCGTCCTCAGCGACGACAAGAAGCGCCAGATGTACGACCTGGGCGGCGACCCCATGCGAGGCGGCGCCGGCGGCTTCGGACCGGGCGGCTTCGGCGGGTTCCCCGGGGGGGCCCAAGGGTTCGACGTCGGCGGCCTGTTCGACGCCATGTTCGGTGCCCAGGGTGCGCGCGGCCCGCGCAGCCGCGTCCGCAAGGGGCAGGACGCCCTCGTCCGGCTCAGCCTGACCCTCGCCGAGGCGGCCTTCGGCGTGACCAAGCCGATCCGCGTCGACACGGCGGTCATCTGCCCGACGTGTTCCGGCCGGGGCGCGGCGGACGGCACCGAGCCGGTGACCTGCTCCACCTGCCACGGCGCCGGCGACGTCCAGACCGTGCAGCGCTCGTTCCTGGGTGACATCCGGACCGTCCAGCCCTGTCCGACCTGCCGCGGCTACGGCACGGTCATCGAGCATCCCTGTGGCGAGTGCTCCGGTGAGGGCCGCGTCCGGTCCACGCGCACGATCAACGTGAAGATCCCGGCCGGCGTGGGCACCGGCAACCGGGTCCACCTGGACTCCCAGGGCGAGGTCGGTCCGGGCGGCGGCCCGTCCGGCGACCTGTACGTGGAACTGTCGGTGCTCCCGCACGAGGTGTTCAGGCGGGACGGCGACAACCTGGAGATGGTGGCGCGTCTGCCCATGACCGCGGCGGCGCTCGGCACCGAAGTGTGGATCGAGACGCTCGAGGCGGACGTCGAGGGGACGCTCCCCGAGGAGTCCCGCGTGAAGCTCGACGTGCCCGTCGGTACCCAGTCGGGGACGCGTCTCGTCATCCCGGGCCGCGGCGTGCCGCGCCTGCGTGGCGCCGGACGGGGCGACCTCGGCGTTACGCTGTTGGTGCAGACGCCGCAGGCGCTGGACGACTCGCAGCGCGACCTCCTCCGCAAGTTGGCAGAGGCGCGGGGCGAGACGCGTCCGGAGGCCACGGTGTCACGCGGTCAGTCGCACAAGGGGTTCTTCAGCAAGTTGAAGGACGCCTTCACCGAGTGACCCACACCCGAAGCGACGACCGAGCCGAGGAGTCATGACCGAAGCCATGTTCCTGTCCGACCTGCACTCACCCCAGGTCGGGGACACTGTGACCATCAGCGGGGACGAGGGCCGCCACGCGGCCACCGTCCGCCGCATCCGCGTGGGGGAGGTCATCACGGTGTCGGACGGCGCCGGCACCGGCGTGCGCGGACCGGTGGTGGCCGTCGACAAGGCCTCGGTGGCCCTGGAGGTGGCGGAGGTCCGCACCGCGGGCATTCCGTCGATCCGGTACCACGCCGTCCAGGCGCTGGCGAAGGGCGACCGCTCCGAACTGGCCGTCGAGATGCTGACCGAGATCGGTGTCGACCGGATCATCCCCTGGCAGTCCAGCCGCTCGGTCGTCCGGTGGACGCACGACCGACAGGAACGCCAGCTGGGCCGCTGGCGGACGACGGCCCGCGAGTCGACCAAGCAGAGCCGTCGCCTGCGCGTCCCGATCGTCACCTCCGCGATGCGCACGTCCGAGCTGCTGGAGCTGATCCCCGAGATGTCGGCCGCCTTCGTGCTGCACGAGTCCGCGGAGCTCACCCTGCGCCACTTCGACCTGCCGACCGAGGGCGACGTCCTCATCATCATCGGCCCGGAGGGGGGCCTCACCGACGAGGAGGTGGCGGACTTCGTCGCGGCGGGGGCGCATCCGCTGCTGGTCAGCGACGGCGTCCTGCGCACGTCGACCGCCGGCGTCGTCGCGCTCGCGCAGCTGCAGGCCTTCCAGCAGCGCGTCAGCAAGGCCAAGTGAGCTTCGGCTTCTCCAGCGGCGCGACCCTGCCCAACGGTCGCGGCCGCACGGGCGTCATCAGCACGCCGCACGGCGACATCGCCACGCCCGCCTTCATCGCCGTGGGCACGAAGGCCACCGTCAAGGCGGTGACGCCCGAGCACGTGGCCGACCTGGGCGCCCAGGCCGTGCTCGCCAACGCCTACCACCTCTACCTGCAGCCCGGATCCGACCTGATCGACGAGGCCGGGGGGCTCGGTCGGTTCATGAACTGGCGCGGCCCCACCTTCACCGATTCGGGTGGCTTCCAAGTGATGTCGCTGGGGGTCGGGTTCCGCAAGGTGCTCGCGATGGACGCCACGGGGGTCGCCGACGACGACGTGATCGCCGAGGGCAAGGAGCGCCTCGCCCACGTCGACGAGGACGGGGTCACGTTCAAGAGCCACCTCAACGGGGACCTGCACCGCTTCACGCCGGAGATCAGCATGCGCGTCCAGCACGAGCTCGGGGCGGACATCATGTTCGCGTTCGACGAGCTGACCACGCTCAAGAACACGCGCGCCTACCAGGAGGACTCCGTCGCGCGGACCCACCGCTGGGCGGCCCGCTGCCTCGCCGCCCACCGGGAGCTGACCGAGTCCCGGGTCGGCAAGCCCTACCAAGCCCTGTTCGGGGTCGTGCAGGGCGCCCAGTACGAGGACCTGCGGGGGCACGCCGCCCGCGGCCTGGCCGACCTCGAGGTCGACGGCCAACGCTTCGACGGCTTCGGCATCGGCGGGGCCCTGGAAAAGGAGAACCTGGGCACCATCGTCGGCTGGGTCGCCGACGAACTACCGTTCGACAAGCCGCGTCACCTGCTCGGGATCTCGGAGCCGGACGACTTCTTCGCAGCCGTGGAGAACGGTGCCGACACCTTCGACTGCGTCAACCCCTCGCGAGTGGCGCGCAATTCGGCGGTCTACACGGCGGACGGCCGCTACAACCTGCTGACCGCCGCCAACCGTCGTCACCTCGGGCCGATCGAGGACGGCTGCGACTGTTACACGTGCACCCACTACTCCCGCGCCTACCTGCACCACCTGTTCAAGGCCAAGGAGATGTTGGCCGCGACGTTGGCCACGATCCACAACGAGCGGTTCACGGTGAGGCTGGTCGACGACATCCGGTCCTCGATCGAACGGGGACGGTTCGACGACTTCAGGACCGCGTTCCTCGGTCGCTTCTACGCCCGGCGCTGACCCGCTTCGGCACTACGATGGCCGCCGTAGCCACATCCGTGGCGCGGGGAGGACGCGAGCCCATGCTGACCGTCACGAGCGGCCATCGCAGCGACGTGGGGCGCGTGCGCCGCCACAACGAGGACAGCATCCTGGTGGGGCAACGCCTGTGGGCGGTGGCCGACGGCATGGGCGGGCACGCGGCCGGTGACGTCGCCAGCGCCCTCGTGGTCGAGGCACTCAGGCCCTTGGACTCCCGGTCCGACCTCCGTCCCGCCGACGTCGTCGCGACGCTGCAGGCCGTCAACGAGCGCATCCGCGACCATGGTGACGAGCATCCCGAGGCGCGCGGCATGGGCAGCACCGTGACGGGCCTGGCGCAAGTCATGGTGGCCGGCGCCGGCCACTGGGCCGTCTTCAACGTGGGCGACAGTCGGGTCTACCGGTGGGCGGACGGCGTGCTCGCGCGCGCGACGGTCGACCACAGCGAGGCCGAGGCACTCCTGCTCGAGGGCGTCATCACCGCCGAGCAGGCCCGCACCCATCGCTCCCGGAACATCGTCACCCGCAGCTTGGGCCAGCCCGAGACCCTCCTGGTTGACCTGTGGTTGCTCCCGCAGGTCGCGGGCGAGCGCTTCCTGGTCTGCTCGGACGGCCTCAGCGGTGAGGTCACGGACGCGGAGATCGCGGCGATCCTGGCGGCGGAGCCCGACTCGGACGCCGCGGCCGCGGCCCTGGTGGCCGCCGCGATCGAGGCCGGCGGGCGGGACAACGTCACCGCGATCGTCCTCGACGTGCACCAGGGGCACGACGTGCACGACGGGCCGGGGCGGGATCAGGAGTAGTCGGGCTCCCGGCGCTTCACCGTCGCGATCACCCGGTAGGTGACCGGTAGCAGGAGCACCTCGACGAGGACCTTGTACACGAATCCGACCACGATGTAGTTGACCAGTTGCGGGAGCGGGATCGAGCCGCCCCCCATGAACTCGCCCAGCGGGCCGAAGGCGACCGTGCAGAAGATCAGGGTGTCCACGAGCTCGCCGACGACCGTCGAGGTGACCAGGCGCACCCAGAGGCTCCGCTCGCCGAAGCGGCGCTTGAGGCGCACCAACACCCACGCGTTCAGCAGCTGTCCGGCGAGGTACCCCAGCAGGCTGGCCACGACGATCCGGGGCACGAAGCCGAGGACCGTCACCCAGGCCTCCTGGTTCGGCCAGTCGGACGCCGGCGGTGCGGCCCCCACGACCAGGAACGTCAGGCTCATGACCGCCGACATGAGGAACCCCACGGCGATGGCCCGTCGCGCGCGTCGGAGGCCGTAGACCTCGGCGAGGACGTCTCCCAACACGTACGTCAGGGGGAACAGGAACGCGCCGCCGTCGGTGATGACCGGCAGGACGGGGAACCCGCCCACCTCCAGCGAGGGGCCGAACTCGATGAGCTTGGTCGCCCCGATGTTGGAGATGATCAGCAGGGCGACGAACACGGCGACGACGACGTCGTAGTTGCCGCGACCCCCGGTCGCATGGGCCGGGATCGCGTCACGCCGGAGATCTGATCGGGTCACGAGCAGTGATGTTATCGGCCCTCGCGTGGCGTTCCCTCGCGCCGGCGAACCGCAAGTGGCAGGATCAGTGCATGAGCGAGATCGAGATCACGGACCAGTCCTCCGAGGGTGAGGACAACCTGGAGCAGCTCCAGGAGTCGGACACGCTCATCGACCGCGGCGTCGCTGACGTGTTGGACGAGGGGTACATCGCCCCCGACCACTGGTCGCCCGCACAGGGCTTCGGCAACACGGCTGAGGAGATGCGCCAAGGGGAAACACTCGAGATGCGCGTGGCGCAGGAGGAGCCCGAGGCCGCGGCCCCGGACGACTCCCCGTGGAACCCCGACGGTGAGTCCCGCGAGGTCGGCTCGGCGCGCGCCGGACGCCTGGTCGATGCCAACGGTGGCGTCCCCGGTGCCGACAGCACCCATGAGCTGGTGGCCTCATCGGTGGGCATCGACGGCGGAGCGGCGTCCGCCGAGGAGGCGGCGATGCACATCATCGAGCCCGAGGACGACGACGAGGTCGAGTGACCCCGATGGGTGCCACCGCGTACACTGGCGGGAACATTCGGCGGTCGTGACGCGGCCGTCCCCACACTGGAGGCACGACCCTGTCGACCGAGCACATGCACACGAGTCCCACGGCGATCCGGCGGGTGACGATCCCGACGTCCATCCCCATGGTCAACATCGTGGGGCCCCGTGACGGCTTCCTCCGCATCCTGGAGCGCACGCTGGACGCCGACGTGCACGTCCGCGGCAATGAGGTCACGCTGACGGGGACGCCGCAGGCGGTCACCCACGGGGCCGAGGTGCTGACCGAGATGGTGACGATCGTCCGTACGGGGCAGGGCCTCACCGACGACGCCGTCGAGCGGATCGTGGGCATGACCGGCGAGGCCGGTGAACTGCACCCCGCCGAGGTGCTCACCCAGAACATCCTGTCCACGCGGGGCCGGACCATTCGTCCGAAGACGCTCAACCAGAAGCGCTACGTGGACGCGATCGACGCACACACCGTCGTGTTCGGCATCGGGCCCGCCGGCACGGGCAAGACTTACCTTGCGATGGCGAAGGCGGTCCAGGCCCTGCAGGCCAAGGAGGTCAACCGGATCATCCTGACCCGGCCCGCGATCGAGGCGGGGGAGCGACTGGGCTTCCTCCCGGGCACCCTGAACGACAAGATCGACCCCTACCTGCGTCCCCTCTACGACGCGCTGCACGACATGGTCGACCCGGAGTCGGTTCCGAAGCTGCTCACGGCGGGCACCATCGAGGTGGCCCCGCTGGCGTACATGCGAGGGCGAACGCTCAACGACGCGTTCATCATCCTGGACGAGGCGCAGAACACCTCCATGGAGCAGATGAAGATGTTCCTGACCCGCCTGGGCTTCAACTCCAAGATCGTCGTCACGGGCGACGTCACCCAGGTCGACCTCCCCGGCGGCATGAAGTCGGGTCTGCGCGAGGTTCCGTCGATCCTGGACGGCGTGGAGGACATCGCGTTCTGCCAGCTCACCAACCACGACGTCGTCCGGCACCGCCTCGTGGGCCGGATCGTCGCGGCGTACGACCGCTACGACGCCACGCAGCCCCAGCCGCTGCACCGTCCCCGGAAGGATCGCCCATGATCGACCTCAACAACGAGTCCGGCGTCGAGGTCGACGAGAAGCGCCTCGTCCAGCTCGCCCTGTTCGCCATGGAGGAGCTCCGCATCCATCCGCAGGCCGAGTTGTCGATCCTGCTGGTCGACGAGAAGACCATGGCCGACTACCACTTGCGCTTCATGGACCTGCCGGGCCCCACGGACGTCCTCAGCTTCCCGATGGACGAGTTGCGCCCGCCGGCCGACGACGAAGAGCCGCCGCTGGGGCTGCTCGGGGACATCGTGCTCTGCCCGACCGTCACCGCCGCCCAGGCCGCCGAGAACGGCCGGACGCCGGAGTCGGAGGCCGACTACCTCCTCGTCCACGGGCTGCTGCACCTGCTCGGCTTCGACCATGCCGAACCCGAGGACCACCAGGTGATGTTCAGCCTCAACGACCGCATCATCGCCGCTTGGGACGCCTCCCGCGCCTGAGCGGGGACGGGTGCTCGCCTGAGCGGGTGCCGGCATGCCGCTTGCCCGCCCCCTTGTTCGGGGAGCGGGTTCGCGTCGGTGGCCGCAGCCCCAGAGCCTGCGTGCCCCCACCCCTCATTGTCACTGTCAGGCCGCGTGCGCTTCGGGGTCGGTGAAGGGGAGTGGCGTTTGACGTGCGCCGGGATCGAGGGGGCGCCCCGGCCCGGCTGCCCGGGTCGGGCGGGACCACGTCATCCAACGGGTCGTGGTCGGGGGGTTCCCGGTGCCACCACGCGTGTTCTCGGGGTGGTGGTCGGCCGATGAGGATCGTCCCGGCCGCGGTGACGGCGTACTCGTAGCCCAGCGGTGACCGCCAACGAAAGGAACCCGAGGTGGGCTGCTCAAGCGTCCAGCCGCCGTGGGTCTTCAGTCGGTGGGTGAAGCGCGACAGGGGCCCGAGGTTGCCCAGTTTGGTCTGCCCCTGACCGATGCGGTCGTCGTGGTCGAAGCGCCCCGTGTGGTCGGTGTCGCAGCGGGGTGCGGGCCGCGTGCCGTGGGGGAACACGTCGACGGGGTTGCGGGCTTGAAGGGCCACGAGCATGCGTTCAGGGACGTGGTGGCTGTCGGTGGCGGGCACGTCGCCCCCGGCGCTCGGGTCGCCGGCGATGATGACGGGCCGGATGCTGATGCGGCTGCCGACGAGAAGGTGGTGGAGCCGTTCCGTGAGGATGCTGCCCCAGCGATCGATGTCGACCACACCGTCGGGGTCGTGATGTCGGTGCTGGTCGCGCGGATGACGAGTTCGACCTGCCCGCCAACGCCGGTGCCGGTCGTGCCGGGAGCGGTCGGGGGAGGGGCGTCCAAGTCGGAGGGGAGGGGCTGCTGGCCGAGCGCGGATCTGGCCAGCACGCCGAGGGCGGAGGCGCGGCGATGGTTCTTGTCGGGTCGATCTCGAGCGAATCCGCGATCCCGTCCAGGGCAGCATCCAGCGCCATGCCATCGGCGACGTCGAGTTGGCCCCACAGCCCGACGTGACCGTCCTCGATGCTGCCGACGGTGACGTGCCTGCGCTGGGCGGCGGCATCATCGCGTTCGGCGGCCCGGGCGGGGTCGGCGAGGATGATCCACCGGTCGAGCTGGCCACGGATGCGCGCCCACGGCTGGAGGGCCAGCGCCGTCGCGCACAGGCGGTCGAGGCGCTCGCAGGCCGCGGCGTCCAGACCCGCCTGGTGCGCCGCGCGGGCCACGCGCGGCGTCCCACCACCGGATGGAGCCCTCGACGAAGTGGTGCCACAGGGTGGGATGGCGGTGGCGCAGGTTGAGCACCAGGGCGATGCGGTCGAAGGCGGCACCGGGGCCCACCCCGAGGAGGCCGCCGATCTCGCCGGCGATGAACTCGCCGATCATCGGCGTACCGTCACCGCCGCCAGGGACCCAGCGCTGGGCGCCCTGGATGAGCTTCGCCTCGTCGACACCATGCAGGTCGCACAGGGCCGCGATGGCCAGCGCGATCGCGACCTCGCCGGCGCGCACGTGGTTGTTGGCATGGTCGAGCGCCGCCGCCGCATCCGCCGCGCTGCTGAGCACCAGTTCTGCCATGCACCAAACGCTACGGGGCGGGTCCGACATTATTCGAACAAGCGGGTGATTCGTAGCGACGGTGGCGTCACGAATGAGGGCCACGACCAGGTGCGCGGCGGGCGGAACCCGAGCCCTCGGCGGGCGGAACCCGAGCCGTCGGCGGGCGGAACCCGAGCCGTCGGCGGGCGGAACCCGAGCCCTCGGCGGGGGGAACCCGAGCCCTCGGCGGGGGGAAGGCGGGCCCTCGGCGGGGGGAAGGCGGGCCCCGCTAGACTGACGCCGTCGCCTACGAGGAGTCGTGAACACAAGCCTTGACAGAAACTGAGTGGATCCTGCTCGGGATCGCCCTCGCCTGCGTCCTCATCGCGGGGTTCGTAACCACGATCGAGAGTGCACTGCAGTCGTACAGCAAGTCACGCGCGGAGGGGCACGTCAAGGACGGTGCACGCAACGCGCACCGGCTGCTGCAGGTGATGCAGGATCCGGCGCCCTACCTCAACACCGCCCTGTTCCTGCGCATGGTGTTCGAGATCTCCGGGATCGTGCTCGTCGGCGTGGTGGTGTTCGGACGGTTCGACGCCCTGTGGCAGCGCCTCCTGTGGACGGTCCTGCCCATGACGATCGTCTCCTTCGTACTGCTCGGCGTCGCCGCCCGCACGCTGGGGCGCCAGCACGCGGACCCCATCGCCCTGCGTTCCGTCGGACTCATCTCGATCCTCACCACGGTGATCGGTCCCATCCCGCAACTGCTGATCATCATCGGCAACCTCGTCACGCCCGGCAAGGGCTTCACCGACGGCCCCTTCACCTCGGAGGCGGAACTCCGCGAGCTGGTCGACATGGCCGAGGCGTCCGACCTGATCGAGGCCGGCGAGCGCCGCATGATCCACCAGGTGTTCGAACTCGGCGACACCATCGTCAAGGAGGTCATGGTCCCGCGCACCGAGATGGTCTGGATCGAGGCCGGCAAGACCTTGCGGCAGGGCCTGTCGCTGGCCCTGCGCTCGGGTTTCTCGCGCATCCCGGTCGTCGGTGACGACGTGGACGACGTGCTCGGCATCCTCTACCTCAAGGACCTCATCCGCCGCAGCTACGACAACCCCAACTCCCAGAGCTCCGAGACGGTGGAGACGCTGATGCGGCCGCCGACGTTCTGTCCCGACTCCAAGCCGATCGACGCGCTCCTCAAGGACATGCAACTCACCCGGAGCCATGTCGTGATCGTGGTCGACGAATTCGGTGGCACCGCCGGCCTCGCGACCATCGAGGACATCCTGGAGGAGATCGTCGGTGAGATCGTGGACGAGTACGACGAGGAGATCCCCCCGTACGTCCGGTTGGCCGACGGTCGCTTCCGCGTCTCGAGCCGCCTCCCGGTGGACGAACTCGGCGAGCTCTTCGGGATGCGGGTCGACGACGACGACGTCGACACCGTGCTGGGCCTCATGGCCAAGGAGCTCAACAGAATCCCGATCCCGGGGTCGGTCGTCGTCTGGGAGGGCATCGAACTCGTCGCCGAGCGCGCCTCCGGACGCCGCCACGCCATCCAGACGGTGGTGGCCGGGCTCATCGACGAGTCCGCCGACTCGGAGGTCGCCGTCGACAGGATGGTCGAGCTGGCGGCCGCTTCAAGCAAGGAATCCGGACGCCGCCGCCTCGACGTGCGCTCCCCGGCCACGCCCCCGAAGGAGGACGCATGACGGACGAACGACCCGATGAGGGTTTCGACAGCGAGAGCCTCGACATCGAGGGCCTGGATGCCGCCGAGCTCGCGCTGCTCCGGCAGGCCGGTGCGCCCGCTCCCGGCCCGATCCCGTTCAAGAAGGGCCACCGGTCGGGCTTCGCCTGCTTCGTCGGGCGTCCCAACGCCGGCAAGTCGACCCTGACGAACGCGATCGTGGGGGAGAAGATCGCGATCACATCGTCCAAGCCGCAGACGACCCGCCGCATCATCCGGGGCGTCCTCACCACGGACGACGCCCAGCTCGTCCTCGTCGACACCCCCGGCCTGCACCGCCCCCGCACCCTGCTCGGGGAGCGACTCAACGATCTCGTGTACGAAACGTGGTCCACGGTCGACGTGATCGGCGTGTGCCTGCCCTGCAGCCAACGCATCGGTCCCGGCGACGAGTACCTCCTCAAGGAGATCGCCGCGCTGCCCCGGCGTCCGAAGTTGGTGGCGCTCGCCACCAAGACCGACCTGGTCAGCCGGGAGCGCATCGCCCAGCACCTGATGAAGATCGCCTCCTTGGAGGAGGAGCTCGGCATCCGCTGGGAGAGCATCGTCCCGGTCAGCGCCCTCACCGGCGACCAGGTCCAGATCGTCGTGGACGAGCTGATGTCCCACCTGCCGCCCGGTCCGCCGCTGTTCCCCGAGGGCGAGGTCACCGACGAGCCGGACGAGACCCGCATCGCGGAATTCATCCGCGAGGCGGCACTGGAGGGTGTCAGCGACGAGCTGCCGCACTCCATCGCCGTCGTCATCGACGAGATGAAGCTCCGTGAGGACCGTCCCGAGGACAAGCCCCTCATGGACATCTTCGCCAGCATCGTCGTCGAGCGGGAGTCGCAGAAGGGCATCCTCATCGGCCACCGCGGCGAGCGACTCAAGCAGGTCGGGCAGGACGCCCGCCTGCAGGCACGCGAGTTGCTCGGCATGCCGGTCCACCTGTCGCTGCACGTCAAGGTCCTGTCGGACTGGCAGCGGGACCCCAAGCACCTCAACCGGCTCGGCTTCTGACGTCCGCCGCCGTCATGCCATGGTGACGAGTGGGAGGCCGGTGGCCCCGGGCGAGAAGCGGTTCGGCCTGCGTCGGGCCGGCGTCGCCGTCGCGGCCCAGGTGCGCCTGGGCGGACGCCGGGTCCGCGGCTCGCTCGTCCCGATCCTCCAGGCGGCCCTCGGTGCCGCCGTCGCCTACTTCGTCGCCGAGTACCTCTTCGGGCGGACCAACCCCCTGTTCGCCCCCATCGCGGCGTGGGTGTGCCTGGGCTTCAAGGCCGACCGCGTGCCGCGCAAGGTGGCCGAGTTGGGTGTCGGCGCCACCGTCGGCGTCCTCATCGGTGAGGCGATGGCCACTGTCCTTCAGGTCGGCTGGTGGCAGATCGGGGTGACGCTCTTCGTCGCGGCCCTGGCCGGGCGCTTCCTCGACCGTGGGGACCTCACCACCATCCAGGCGGGGGTGAACGCGGTCGTCATCATCTCGATGTCCTGGTGGGAGGCGACCCTGGGCGGCGTCACGGGCCGCTGGATCGACGCCCTGGTCGGGGCAGGCATCGCGTTCGTCGTCGCCGTCGTGCTGCCCCGCCATCCCAGTTCACGCCCGCGCCGCTACGCACGATCGGCGCTGAGCGAGTACGCCACCCTCCTGAACCTCGTCGGCCGGGGGTTGCGGTCGGGTGACGCGGACCTGCTCAGGGACGCCCACGCCCAGCGCCACGTGCTCGCCGAGGTGGTGCTCTCCTGGGAGGAGACCCTGGCCACCGCCCGTGGCGTCGTGGCCCTGAACCCCAGCCTCTGGCGGCACCGGCTCGACGTGGCCGAACTGGGCCGGCTGTTCCGACTGATGCAGCGGTCGCAGCGGGCGTCCTACATGCTGGCCCGACAAGGGCAGGCCATGGCGGAGGAAGTGGGCTCCATGCCCGAGATCGGGTCGATGCTGCTCGACATCTCCACCGCGGTCCACGCGCTCGCGGGTGCGGTGGGCCACTGGCAGCGGCCTGAGCGGGCCCGTGCCCTGCTGATCGACATCGCGGGACGCGCGGCGCCCTCGGAGGTCGAGGGGGCCGACTGGCGTCCGGTCGCCCTGATGTCGCTCGTGCGCGCCGTCATCGTCGACCTGCTGCAGATGACCGGACTCTCCCGCGACCAGGCCCGGGATGCGCTCACCGACACGTGGGGGCGTCCGTTCAGTGAGCCGGACCTGGACGCCCCGGCCAGCGACGACGACGCCTCGCCCCTGTGGGCGTGAGCCGCGGCGTCCGCGTGTCGGACGCCACGGGCGAGGTTTGGTCGGGGTGTAGGGTTGCTCACATGGCTTGGGCGATCCTGCTTCTTGGTCGCCGCAGCGAGGCCTAGGGCTCCTCACCCCACGTCGGGCAGGTCGAGCCGGTCGGGCTTCCTCGTTGCGGAGAGTTCCCATGCGCCTGGCATCCCCATCCTTGCCCTTGACCTGAGGAAGAACGATGACCACCAACCCCTTCGGTACCCGCGTCCAGTCCGGAGCGCCGGTCCAGCAGCCCAGCCCCATGCCGTTCCACCGCTACACCGCCTTCCAGCCGGTCGACGTACCCGACCGCACCTGGCCGAGCAAGAAGATCACCCAGGCCCCGCGCTGGCTCTCCACCGACCTGCGCGACGGCAACCAGGCCCTGATCGACCCGATGACCGTCTCCCGCAAGCTCAAGATGTTCGAGCTGCTGGTCGGCATGGGCTACAAGGAGATCGAGGTGGGCTTCCCGTCCGCCTCCCAGACCGACTTCGACTTCGTCCGCCGTCTGGTCACCGAGGACCGGATCCCCGACGACGTCCAGATCTCCGTGCTGACCCAGGCGCGCGAGGACCTCATCTCGCGCACCGCCGAGTCGCTGGTCGGCGTGAAGCGGGCCAACATCCACATGTACAACGCCACGGCCGAGCTGTTCCGTCGCGTCGTGTTCGGCATCGACGAGAAGCAGACCATCGCCATGGCGACGCGCGGCACCGAGATGGTCATGAAGTACGCCGAGCAGTTCCTGGGTGATGTCGAGTTCGGCTACCAGTACTCGCCCGAGATCTTCACCCAGACCCCGACGGACTTCGCCGTCGAGGTCTGCAACGCCGTCGCCGACGTCTGGCAGCCCGGCCCCGACCGGGAGATCATCTTCAACCTGCCGGCCACGGTCGAGATGAGCACGCCGAACACGTACGCCGACCAGATCGAGTACTTCGGCCGGCACATCAACAACCGCGAGTACGTCGCGATCTCCCTGCACCCCCACAACGACCGCGGCACCGCCGTCGCGGCGTCCGAACTGGGCATGATGGCCGGCGCGGACCGCGTCGAGGGGTGCCTGTTCGGCCACGGCGAGCGCACCGGCAACGTCGACCTGGTCACCTTGGGCATGAACCTCTTCAGCCAGGGCATCGACCCCAAGGTCGACTTCTCCGACATGGACGAGATCCGCCGCACGGTCGAGTACTGCACCGGCCTGCCCGTCCACCCCCGCCACCCGTACGCGGGCGACCTCGTCTACACGGCCTTCTCGGGCTCGCACCAGGACGCCATCAAGAAGGGTCTGGAGGCCCTGGAGATGAAGGCCCAGGCCCAGGGCAAGGGCATCCACGAGGTCGACTGGGAGGCCCCCTACCTGCCGATCGACCCGCACGACGTCGGCCGCACCTACGAGGCCGTCATCCGGGTCAACAGCCAGTCCGGCAAGGGCGGCATGGCCTACATCATGAAGAACGAACACAAGATGGACCTGCCGCGCCGCCTGCAGATCGAGTTCAGCCGGGTGGTCCAGCGCCACACGGACGCCTCCGGCACCGAGGTCACCCCCGACCAGATCTGGGCGATCTTCGAGGAGGAGTACTTCGGCGACCTGACCCCGATCGAGATGGTCTCCTACAAGTCGTCCGCCGACAACGGCACGTACGCCGTCGAGGCCGTCCTGCGCCGCGAAGGCCGCGAGAAGACCGTGACCGGCGAGGGCAACGGCCCGCTGTCGGCGTTCGTGGACGCCCTCGTCCTGGCCGGCTTCGGAGTCCGCGTGCTGGACTACTCCGAGCACGCCCTCAGCGAGGGCGGGGACGCGCTGGCCGCGGCCTACGTGGAGGTCGAGGTCGGGAGCGGTGACGACACCCGCGTCCTGTGGGGCGTGGGCCGGCACAGCTCGATCGTGACCGCGTCCATGCACGCCGTCGTGAGCGCGATCAACCGTTCGGACCGCGAGGACTGAGTTCCGGCCGTGTTCCATCCTTGGGACGTCCCGTCGTCAGCGGCGGGGCGTCCCTAGACTTCAGTAGCTCGGGCCGTCGCCCGGGCGCCTGCACGACATCGAAGGAGAACCACCATGGAGCTCAGCCCCACCCTGCAGGAGGAATTCGACATCGTCGTCCGCCGCAACCCCGGCGAGGCGGAGTTCCACCAGGCAGTTCGGGAAGTGCTGGAGTCGCTCGACCCGGTCGTCAAGAAGCGGCCCGAGTACGTCGAGTACGGCATCATCCCCCGCGTGTGCGAGCCCAACCGTCAGATCATCTTCAAGGTGAACTGGCAGGACGACAAGGGTCGCGTGAGGACGAACCGCGGCTTCCGCGTCCAGTTCAACTCCGCGCTCGGCCCGTACAAGGGTGGCCTGCGCTTCCACCCGAGCGTCTACCTCGGCATCATCAAGTTCCTCGGCTTCGAGCAGATCTTCAAGAACGCCCTGACCGGCATGCCCATCGGCGGCGCCAAGGGCGGCTCGGACTTCGACCCGAAGGGCAAGTCCGACAACGAGATCATGCGCTTCTGCCAGGCCTTCATGACCGAGCTGAGCGGCCACATCGGCCACGACATCGACGTCCCCGCCGGTGACATCGGCGTCGGCGGACGCGAGATCGGCTACATGTTCGGCCAGTACAAGCGCATGACCGGACGGTACGAGTCCGGCGTCCTCACCGGCAAGGGCCTCACCTGGGGCGGCTCCCGCGCGCGCACCGAGGCGACGGGCTACGGCACGGTCTTCTTCGCCGACGAGATGCTGAAGCTGACCGGGGAGACCTTCGAGGGCAAGAAGGTCGTCGTGTCCGGTTCGGGCAACGTCGCCATCTACGCCCTGGAGAAGGCGCAGCAGCTCGGCGCCACCGTCGTGGCCATGTCCGACTCCAGCGGCTACATCGTCGACGAGAACGGCATCGACCTGGCCCAGATGCAGGATCTCAAGGAGGTGCGTCGCGGCCGCATCAGCGAGTACGTCGACGCGAACCCCACGGCCCGCTTCGTCGACAACGGCCAGATCTGGGACGTCCCCTGTGACATCGCGCTGCCCTGCGCCACCCAGAACGAGCTGTCGATCGGCGGTGCCCGCGCGCTCATCAAGAACGGCTGCAAGCTGGTCGCCGAGGGCGCCAACATGCCCACCACCCCGGACGCGATCCGCGCCTTCAGGGAGGCGGGCGTCCGGTTCGCCCCGGGCAAGGCGGCCAACGCCGGCGGCGTCGCCACCTCCGCCCTCGAGATGCAGCAGAACGCCTCGCGCGACTCCTGGAGCTTCGAGCACACCGAGGCCCGCCTGCAGGAGATCATGGTCGGCATCCACGAGCGCTGCGCCGACACCGCCGAGGAGTACGGCAAGCCCGGCGACTACGTCCTCGGTGCGAACATCGCGGGCTTCACGCGCGTCGCCGACGCGATGATGGCCCTCGGCGTCGTCTGAGCCCTGCCATGCCCGCCCCGGTTCGCACACGACCGGGGCGGGCATCGTGGGCCCAGCGCGATGAGGTCGGCGCCGGCGGGTACGATCGGACGCCGTGACGGAGCCCGACGAGCACATCGATCCAGACGACCTCGCAACCACCCTGCGGGTGCTCGGCATGCTCCACCACCTGCCCGAGGACCACCCCGACCTCGTGTCGGTGCAGCGGGCGTCCGGCCGGCTGCACAAGCTCATCCGCAAGCAGCGCCGAGCGGACGCCAAGGCAGCGGCCAAGGCTCCGCTCCAGGCCCACGACCGGGCCGTCCTCGAGTCGACGGCCACCGGCAACCCGCTGAGGATCGACGACGAGACGCGCGGCATCCCCCTCGCCTCTCGCGCACGCGGTGCGATCGCCGGGCACCTGCACACCCCGCGCGGCTGCTACATCTGCCACGCCACCTACACCCAGGTCGACGCGTTCCACCACTGGCTGTGCCCGGACTGCGCCGCGGCGTCCCACGCCAAGCGCGACCAGGGCACCGACCTGACCGGACGCCGTGCGCTCCTGACCGGCGGACGCGCCAAGATCGGGCTGCACATCGCGCTGCGCCTGCTGCGCGACGGCGCCGACCTGACCATCACCACCCGGTTCCCCCACGACGCCGCCCGCCGCTTCGCCGCGCTGGCCGATGCCCCCGACTGGCTGGACCGGCTGACGATCGTCGGCATCGACCTGCGCGACCCCACCCAGGTCCTGGCGCTGGCCGACGAGGTCGCCGCCGGCGGGCCGTTGGACATCCTGGTCAACAATGCCTGCCAGACCGTGCGGCGCTCGCCCGGCGCCTACAGCCACCTGGTCGCGGGGGAGCAGGTGCCCCTCGACGGGGGGCCGGTCCCCCGCATGATCACCTTCGACCGCATCAGCGAGGCGCACCCCGCCGCGCTGGCCGGCACCCTCCGCGACGGCGAGCACCCCCACGCGCTCGACCGTGCCGTCGACGTCGCCACGGTGGCGCTCAGCGCCGGCTCGGCGTCCCTGGCCGCCTACCGCGCGGGGACCGCCATCGACGCCGGCGGCCTCCTGCCGGACCTGGCCCCGACGAACTCGTGGACGGCACGCGTCGACGAAGTGGACGCCTTGGAGATGCTCGAGGTCCAACTCTGCAACCAGGTCGCGCCGTTCCTCCTCGTCAGCCGGCTGCGACCGTCCCTGCGCGCGGCCGTCGAGCGCGGCGCCCGACGCGCCTACGTCGTCAACGTCTCGGCGATGGAGGGCCAGTTCTCCCGCCGCTACAAGGGGCCCGGCCACCCGCACACCAACATGGCGAAGGCGGCCCTCAACATGCTGACCCGGACGTCGGCGTCCGAGATGTTCGAGACGGACCGCATCCTCATGACGGCCGTCGACACGGGGTGGATCACCGACGAGCGCCCCCACCAGACCAAGCTCGACATCGCCGCCGACGGCTGGCACGCACCGCTCGACCTCGTGGACGGCGCCGCCCGGGTCTACGACCCGATCGTGCGCGGCGAGGCGGGCGAGGACCTGTACGGCGTGTTCCTCAAGGACTACCGACCGCACCCGTGGTGACGCACAGGACGCGCTGGGTGAGGATGTCCGACCACAGGCACAGGTCGTCGAAGTGGGCGACGTGCACGACGTCCGCCAGGTCGGCGTCGGCCTCGGGGACGAGGTCGAACAGGGCGTTCGGGCGAGCGGGGACGATGTCGGGGTGGAAGATGACGCCCGGGCGCTCGTCGAAGACGGCGGCGTAGAAGATGCCGGTCTCCACGAGGTCCTGGAAGAAGTGCGACCCGTAGGAGAGGTCCGGGCGGAAGTTCCCGGTGGCGTCCGTGGCCTCGACCAGGACGTTCGCGTGGTTGATCTCGGCGAACCTCACCGGCACGCCGAGCGCCTCGGTCGTCGTCCCCCAGCGACCCGGCCCCAGGAGCATGAAGGAGGAGTCCCTGAGGGCCCGGTTCACCTGGCCGACGAGTCGGGCCACCGCGTGCCGCTTCGGTGATCCGAGTTGGAGGTACGGCCGGGCGCGCACCATGACCACCCACTCCAGGAGAAGGCAGACGTTCCCGCCCATGAACTCTCCCGAGGAGGAGAACAGCACCCCGGCCTCGTCCACCACCTCGGGGAGCGCGACCGGTTGGCCCGGACCGCGCGTCTGGAGAGGGCGGCACTGGACGATGCCGACCTTCGGGTCGCCCTTCATCACGTTGACGGTGAACTCCACGTCGACCGGGTAGTCGTAGGCCAGCGACAGCGTCGCCAGGGCCTCGCGCATCAGGGCGGGGAACGACGTCTCGCCGAGCAGCCCGTGGAAGTCGGCGACGACCGGCTTCGACATGAGCTCGCGCCCCCGTTCCGCCATGGCGCGCAGGACGGCCGTGTCGGGGCTGGTGAACAGCGACCAGTCGGCTCCGATGTCCATCTCGACCAGGTCCGCGAGCGGGACGGCCCGCTTGGCCGCCTCGGTGAGGTCGAGGACGTCCACGCGGCGCTGGCTGAACGCCGAGAGGTCCTCGGGGTCGGACAGGTGGGCGTTCAGCGGGTCGGCGAGCGCGACGATGCGGGCGTGGTCGCTGGTGGTCCGGTCGACGGCGCGGGTGCCCAGCCCCAGAACCAGGCGCAGCATGCCGGCGTCCGCGTCGACGTCGGCGTCCCACGTGTAGAGGTTCGACGAGTTCGCCACACCCGCCGCGTGCGGGAAGAACCAGTGACCATGGTGGTCGCCCGACACCCGCTGGACCAGGATCGCCATCTGTTCGTCGGCCTCGGCGAGGTTGCGGGTCACCCGGTAGCGGAGGGCCTCCTCGCTCATCGCCGAGGCATAGACGGCACGCACGGCGTCCAGGAGGGCGTGGAGCCTCTCCTCCGGCGAGCCCTGGTTGGTGAGGAAGAAACTGTCGTACTTGCCGGCGAAGGCGTTGCCGAAGTTGTCCTCGAGCAGCGAGGAGGAGCGGACGATGATCGGTGCCTGCCCGAAGTGCTCGAGCATGTCGAGCAACTGCTCGCGGATGGACACCGGGAACCGTCCCGTCGGCATCAGGTCGTGCAGGGCGGCGCCGGCCGAGAGGAACATCTCGGGGTGGCTCTGCTCGAGGCGGTGCTCCCACCAGCCGTTGCTGACCAGGTAGTGGTAGAAGACGTCGGCGCCGATGTAGAAGGAGTCGTGCGGTTCGAGGTGCTCCGCGAACCGTCCGTCGATGTCGTCCAACAGGATCGCGCGTGCGGTCAGCATGCCGACCGCCTTGCCTCCGATGTGCCCCGTCCCGACCAGGCGGGTCGCCATGACGAGCAGGTCGTCGAGGGTGAGGTGACGACGTGCCAGACCGGCCATCCGGCCGTCGTCGCGGCCCAGCAGCGCGTCGGCGAGCACGGCGTGGGCGTCCCGTTGCTCGGCGAAGCCCCCGTCCAGCGCTTCGAAGGCGTCGTCGACCAAGCGAGTCCAGTGGTCCGGACGCCGCCGCATCCGTCCGCGGGTGGATGCGAGGCGCGCCGAGTTCGCCGACGACGTCACCGGGATCGCGACCTCACCCGCGATGCGGTGCGGGAAGAACATGGTCGCCGAGCTGCGTCCCTCGACCTTGAGCGGGTGGACGTACGTGTCGGTGCCCACCACCTGGAGGTCGAACAGCACCTGCGTGGTCTCCCGGATGCCGGCGACGGTGGCGGCGCTGACCTCGTCGCGCAACAGCGGGAAGTACGCGACGGTGTCCATGTCGTACAGCACCGGGCAGGTGACCTTGAAGAAGCTGGTCAGGAGCAGGTCCGAATGCCAGGCGTCCAGCAGCGAGGCCAGCGAGTCGAACACGTAGAAGGCGAGCGGCCCGGCGCGCCAGATCAGGTCATGGACGGCGACCGCGAAGGGCTCGAACCCCTCGGTGGGGTCAAGTCGGTGCACCTGCACGTCCGGGCCGCTCAGCAGCGGAGGGTGGTCGGCGAAACGGACGTACACCAGGTCTCGTCCCTCGCGGCGGGCGCCCTCCACGTACGGCCCCAGCACGCGCCCGAAGTCGTCCATGTCGTCGCAGTGCCACACCACGTTGTCACCGATGCGAAGGCTGTCGATGGCGGCGTCCAGGCCTCCGATGCCCGTGCTGACCCGAGTGGACTTCATGGGGGAACCGTAGCCCGCCGGTCGACCCGCGCGCCCGCCATGCGTGACGCCGGCGTCCGGCCCCGCCGGCCAGAGCCGGGGAGGGTCCCGCGCCCGATAGGATCGACCCCATGTCCAAGGTCCTCATGAAGCTCCCGGTGGGGGAGAAGGTCGGTCTGGCCTTCTCCGGTGGTCTCGACACGTCGGTCGCCGTCGCGTGGATGCGCGAGAAGGGCGCGATCCCGTACACCTACACCGCCGACATCGGGCAGTACGACGAGCCGGACATCGCGTCGGTGCCGGGGCGCGCCGCCCAGTACGGTGCCGAGGGCGCACGCCTGGTGGACTGCAAGGCGGAACTGGTCAACGAGGGCCTGGTCGCGCTGATGTGCGGTGCCTTCCACATCCGCAACGCCGGCGTCCCGTACTTCAACACCACGCCCTTGGGCCGCGCCGTGACCGGCACCATGCTGGTCCGTGCGATGCGCGAGGACGACGTCCACGTGTGGGGCGACGGGTCCACCTACAAGGGCAACGACATCGAGCGGTTCTACCGTTACGGACTCCTGGCCAACCCGCAGCTGCGCATCTACAAGCCGTGGCTGGACGAGGACTTCGTCAACGAGCTGGGCGGGCGTGACGAGATGAGCGCCTGGTTGTCCGAGCGCAAGCTGCCCTACCGCGACTCCCAGGAGAAGGCGTACTCCACCGACGCGAACATCTGGGGCGCCACCCACGAGGCCAAGAAGCTGGAGTACCTCGGCACCGGCATGGACATCGTGGAGCCGATCATGGGCGTGGCCCACTACCGCGAGGACGTCCAGATCGCCACCGAGGAGGTGTCCGTCGCGTTCCAGCAGGGCATGCCAGTCCGCATCAACGGTCGCACCTTCCCGGATGCGGTCGCCCTGGTCGACGAGGCCAACAAGATCGGCGGACGCCACGGCCTGGGCATGTCCGACCAGATCGAGAACCGCATCATCGAGGCCAAGAGCCGCGGCATCTACGAGGCGCCCGGCATGGCGCTGCTGCACATCGCGTATGAGCGACTCGTCAACGCCATCCACAACGAGGACACGGTCGCGAGCTACCACAACGAGGGCCGCAAGCTCGGCCGTCTGCTCTACGAGGGTCGCTGGCTGGACCCGCAGTCGCTCATGCTGCGCACCTCGCTGCAGCAGTGGGTCGCCTCGGCCATCAGCGGCGAGGTCACCCTGCGCCTGCGCCGAGGCTGGGACTACACGATCGTCGACACGACCGGCCCCGCACTGTCGTACCACCCCGAGAAGCTGTCGATGGAGCGCGTCGAGGACGCCGCGTTCGGCCCCGTCGACCGCATCGGCCAGCTGACCATGCGCAACCTCGACATCGCTGACACCCGCACCAGGCTTGAGCAGTACTCGCAGCTGGGCCTGGTCGGGGGCGCGATCTCGGAGCTGGTCGGCGAACTCCGCACGGGTGAGGCCGCCGCGATCACCGCCGGCGCCGAGGGCGCGCCCGAGGCGATCGACGACGCCCAGTTCGTCTCCGGCATGGAAGCCGGCACCGACTGACGTGGACCTGGGTGACGTCGTCTGGGGCGACGTGGTCTCCGACGACGACGGCATGCTGGTCGTGCGGGGCCACGTCGGGGACGACCCGGTCCTCGTGAAGCGCTACGCCGAACCCCGGCTGGCGCGCGAGATCGCCAACCACCAGTTGTTGGAGCTGCTGGGCGTCCCGACGCTGCCGGTGCTGGGCGCCGGCAGCGACTGGCTCGTGCTGGCCGACCCCGTGGACGCCGGCTATCGCCCCGGGACGCCGGACGACCTCTTCGACCCGGACGTCGCGCGGATGGTGGCTCGGTGGTACGACGAACTGCACGCGGCGGGGGAGTCCGTGCCGGACGCCGCCCTCGCGGGGCTGTGGACCGAGCTCGACGTCGTGGACGCCGACGGCCTGGCCGCGGTCGCTGCACGCTGGCCGGAACTCGCCCTGCAGGTCGCCTGGGCGCAGGACCGCCTGCCCGAGTGGCGGCGGGTGCTCGCCGACCTGCCGCGGACGCTGACCCACAACGACTTCTGGTACACCAACCTCGCCGTCGCCTGGGACGGCTCCGCGGTGTTGATGTCCGACCTCCACCTGATGGGGGCGGGGCTGCGAGCCAGCGACGTCCGCAACGTCACCGTGGCGCTGTCGGACGCCGCTGCCACCGCCTTCCGGGAGGAGTACGCGCGGCTGGCCGCGGCCCGCGGCGTCCGCTGGGACGGGCGGGCCGCCGACCTGGACGAGCCGCTCGGCCACTTGGCCGCCCTCGTCCTCGCCAGCCAGGCCGATGCGACACCCGCCTGGGCCGAGGCTTCGCTGGAGTGGCTGCGTGGCCGAGCCTGAGCGCGGACAATCGCTGGACCGGGAGATCCTCTCCCTCGCGGTGCCCGCCTTGGCGACCCTCATCGCCGAGCCGCTGCTGGTGCTCGCGGACACCTGGATCATCGGGCACCTCGGCACGCCGCACCTGGGCGGGCTGACGCTGGCGTCCAGTGTGGTGACGCTGGTGGTCGGGCTCTCGGTGTTCCTCGCCTACGGCACCACGGCGACGGTCTCGCGACGGCTGGGGGCCGGCGATCGGGCCGGGGCACTGGCCGGCGGTATCGACGGGATGGTGCTCGGGGTCCTGATCGGGCTGGCGGTGGCGATCCTCCTCGTCCCGGGTGCGGGATGGCTGCTCTCGCTGTACGGCGCGGCGCCCGAGCCGACCGCGCTCGGGGCGTCCTACCTGGGCGTGGTGGCGTTCGGCCTGCCCGCCCAGTTGTTGATGCTCGCGGCGACCGGCGTGCTGCGGGGACTCCAGGACACCCGGACCCCCCTGCTCGTGGTCGTCACCATCAACCTGCTCAACATCGGTTTGAACGTCACGCTGGTCTACGGCTTCGGCCTCGGCATCGTTGGGGCGGCCCTGGGCACGGTGCTGTCGCAGTGGGTGGGGGCCTCGATCATGGGCGGAATGGTGCTGCGCGCTGCGCGTCGTGAGGGCGTCCGGCTCGGCTTCGCGCCCGCGGGCGTCCTGGCCGCGGCCCGGCTCGGGTCGTGGCTCGTCGTCCGGAACGCGGCGCTGCAGGCGGCGCTGGTGTTGACCACGCTCACGGCCGCCAGTCTGGGGACGGCATCCCTCGCGGCTCACCAGGTCGTCGCCACCGTGTGGTCGACGGTGGCCTTCGCCCTCGACGCCTTCGCGATCGCGGCCCAAGCCATGGTCGGACTGCGCCTGGGCGCCGGCGATGAGGCCGGCGCGCGGGGGGTGCTCGGTCGGGTGCTGGCGTGGGGCGTCGGCTTCGGTGTGCTGATCGGGCTGCTCGTCGTGGTCGCGCGGGGACCACTGGCGGAGCTGTTCAGCCCCGATCCCGCGGTGCGGGACGCCGCGGGTGCGGCCCTCCTCGTCCTCGCGGCCCTCGCCCCGATCGGCGCGGTCGCCTTCCAGTTGGACGGCGTCCTGATCGGCGCGGGCGATGCCCGTTTCCTCGCCCTGGCCGGCCTGCTGACGACGGCCGTCTACGCGCCCTTGGCCCTGGCGATTCGGGCGACCGACGCGGGGCTCGTCTGGTTGTGGGCCGCCTACGGGGTGTGGCTGCTCGCCCGCGGGGTCGTCCTGCATCTGCGGACGCGCGGGCACGCCTGGGTGCGACTCGGCGTCTGACCCACGAGCGGAAATGCCTTGGGGTAGGGTTGATTGAAACCCACCGACATGTCGCGATGGGTGGTCATTCGTCGAGGAGGAGGCCATGGACAGCTCGTTGGATGCCCAAGGAAAGATCGTTGTCGGAACCGACTTGTCGAGTCGAGCCGGCGTGGCCGTCGATTGGGCGGCCGAGCGTGCCGCGTTGCTCAAGCAGCCCCTCCTGATCGTGATGTCGATCCCCGAGGTACCCATTCCGCGGCGCAGTCGCATGTTCGACGCGTTGATGACCGGGGACTGGCCCAACCGCCTCAACGAGATGGCCGAGGACAAGCTCGCAGCCCTCAAGCAGCAGGTTCTGGAGAAGCATCCCGAGGTCGACGTCGAGGTGAAGGTCGTCGTCGGGGTCGCCTCGTACGTGCTGGCCCAGGCGTCCAAGACGGCCGCGATGGTGGTCGTCGGTGCACGGGGTGAGCATGCGCCGATGAAGGTGCGGGCGCTCGGTGGCACGGCTGACGCCGTCGTGGCGCACGCACACGGTCCGGTCGCGGTCATCACCGACCACGGCATCGCCACCCCGGGTGGTCCGGTCGTCGTGGGCGTGGACGACTCCCCGGAGGCCGACGCCGCGCTGCGGCTCGCCGCCGACGAGGCCCAGGCCCGGGGCGTCCAGTTGCGCGTGGTCCACGCGTGGGACATCGCGCCGTGGATGATGGGGCCCATGGGCGTCACCGCGCTGCAGACCCTGCCGCCGATCGAGACGCTGAGGGACGGCGTCGACGTTTTCGTGCAGCCCGTACGCGAGTCGCACCCCGATCTGGACATCGACGTGCGGGTCATCGAGGGACGCCCCTCCGCGGCCCTGGTCGAGGCGTCGATCGGTGCCAGCCTGCTCGTCCTCGGTTCGCGTGGCCTGGGCGGCTTCACGGGCCTGTTGCTCGGCTCCACCTCCAAGGAGGTCCTGCGCGAGGCCGAGAGCCCGGTCATCGTGACGCGGGCTCCCGAAGGGAAGTGAACCTCGTCGAGGGCGCCCGCACCTCTTGGTGCGGGCGCCCTCGCGCGAGGTAGCGCCATCTGGACCACATGAGCGCCTTCGAGCACACGACCAAAGCCTGCTGACGAGGGGTGATGCCGCGAGGCGTCTGGGGTGCCCGAACGGAATGTGGTCCAGATGGCGCTACGCGGGCCTGGAGAGGGCAGGAACCGGATGCCACCCGGTCGTCACCGCGCGGGCGGAGTCACCTCGTTCGGGACGGCCCCGCCGTAGCGGCGGTCGCGCTGGGCGTACAGCTCGATGGCGTGCCACAGGTCGCGTCGGTCGAAGTCGGGCCACAGCCGGTCGAGGAACACCATCTCGGCGTACGCCGACTGCCACAGCAGGAAGTTGCTCGTGCGCTGCTCGCCGGACGATCGGACGAACAGGTCGACGTCCGGAACATCGGGGGCGTACAGGCGGGCGCTGATCGACTTCTCGCTGATCCGGTCGGGGTCGACGCGGCCGGCCCGCGCGTCGGCGGCGAGGGCTCGGACGGCGTCCACGATCTCGGCGCGTCCGCCGTAGTTGACGCAGAACTGCAGGGTGAGCGTCGTGTTGTTCCGGCTCAGCTGCTCGGCTGCCCGGAGTTCGTTGATCACCGACTTCCACAGCCGGGGCTCGCGTCCGGCCCAGACGATCCGCACGCCGAGGTCGTTGAGTTCGTCGCGGCGGCGGTGGATGACGTCACGGTTGAAGCCCATCAGCCAGCTCACCTCGTCGGGGGAGCGCTTCCAGTTCTCGGTGGAGAACGCGTAGGCGCTGACGTACTTGACGCCGATCTCGACCGCGCCGTGCAGGACGTCCAGGAGGGACGCCTCGCCGCGGGCATGGCCATCCGTGCGCGGAAGGTTGCGCTGCTTGGCCCAGCGGCCATTGCCGTCCATGACGATGGCCACGTGTTTGGGGACGAACTTCTTGGGGATCGCGGGCGGGCGTGCTCCGCTGGGGTGCGGTCTCGGCGGGATCGGGCTCACATCGCGACCCTAGTACCACGGGGTCGGCCACAATGGCAGTCATGCACGCGTGGTTCGACATCTCCGCCGGGGTCGCCGGTGACATGCTCCTCGGAGCCCTCCTCGACGCGGGGGCGGACCGCGACGCCGTCCAGGCCGCGATCGACGCGGTGGCTCCCGGATCGGTCCTGTTGCAGAGCGAAACCGCCACCCGGGGCGGCCAACGGGCGACCAAGGAGAGGGTGCGCGTGCTCGTCGACGACCCGCCGCACCGGACGTGGGCGTCGATCCGTTCGGTCCTCGCCGAAGCGCCTCTGGCCGACCGGACGCGGGCGTGGGCCCTGTCGGCCTTCGGCCGCTTGGCGGACGCCGAGGCCCACGTCCATGGTGTCGATCCCGACGCGGTGCACTTCCACGAGGTGGGGGCGCTGGACTCGATCGCCGACGTCGTCGGCACCTGCGAGGCGCTGCGCACCCTGGGCGTGACGTCGGTGTCCGCGTCGCCGGTCCGCTTGGGCTCGGGCCGCGTCCGCGCCGCCCACGGGGACATCCCCGTGCCGGTCCCGGCGGTGGCGGAGTTGTGCATCGGCTGGCGTGTCGACCCGACGCCGATGGGGGATCAGGGGAACGACCACGAGCATGACCACGACCACGGTCACGACCACGGGCACGACCACTCCCACGAGCACGGTCACTCCCACCACGACTCCCCGGCGAGGACCACGACGCCGAACACGGTCGGGGAGCTGGCCACCCCGACCGGGATGGCGATCATCCGTGCACTGGCGGAGGCCTGCGAACCCCTGCCCGGAATGACCGTCTCCGCCGTCGGCGTCGGCGCAGGCGGCAAGGAGGTGGCCGGGTGGCCCAACGTCGTCCGGGTCCTGCTGGGCGACAGGACGGCTGTCGGGGCTGACCAGCCTGGCGCTGGTCCCACTGCCCGCACCCCACGAACGGACCGACCGGCCACGGAACTCACCGAACTGCGCGCCAACGTGGACGACCAGGACCCCCGGTTGTGGCCCGGCGTGTTGGACGCCCTGTTGGCCGCCGGCGCGGTCGACGCGTGGCTGGTCCCGATCCAGATGAAGAAGGGGCGCCCGGCGTTCACGGTGTGTGCGCTCACGGACGCCGAGCACCACGACCCCGTGGTCGACGTGCTGTTGCTGCACACCACGACGCTGGGCGTCCGGGGATCCACCGTCGCGCGCACCGTCCTGGAGCGCACCTGGGTGGACGTGGATGTGCTGGGCCATCGGGTCGCAGTGAAGGTGGGGTCCCGGGACGGCTACGTCCTGCATGCCACGCCGGAGTTCACCTCCGTCGCCGAGGTTGCGCGCGCGGTGGGTCGCACCGAGTCCGAGGTGGCCGCACGCGCCCAGGCCGCGGCGGTGGCGTCCGGACTGGTCGCGGGTGAGCGCGTCCGGGCACGGGACTAGACTCCGGAACCGTGACTGTCTTCGCCGACCTGCCGGACGCCGAGCGCGCCGACGCGCTCGCGGTGGCCGAGCGCCTGCCGGATTCCGGACGCCTCGGTGTCGCCTATTCGGGGGGTGTCGACTCAGCCGTCCTGCTGGCGGTCGCCACCGCCGCGCTGGGCCGCGCGAACGCGGTCGGGCTGCTGGCGGTGTCGTCGTCCCTGGCCGCCGACGAGTTGGCGCTCGCGCGGGCGACCGCGGCGGAGATGGGGGCCGAACTGGTCGAGTTCGAGACCCATGAGGACGAGAACCCGGCCTACCGCGCCAACGGCGCCGACCGGTGTTTCCACTGCAAGGACGAGATGTTCACCGTCATCGACCAGCGGCTGGTCACCGAGCTCGACCTCGAGGCGGTCGCCTACGGCGAGAACGCCGACGACGCCGTCCGCATCGACCGCCCGGGGGCGCGCGCTGCGACCGACCACGCCGTGCTGCGGCCGCTGGCCGACGCAGGGCTGACCAAGCCGCGGGTGCGTGCCCTGGCACGGGCCCTCGGCCTGTCCGTGGCGGACAAGCCCGCTGCACCCTGCTTGGCCTCCCGGATCCCGCACGGGCAGGAGGTCACCCCCGAGAAGCTGCGTCAGGTCGACGACGCCGAGTCGGCGTTGCGCCGCCATGGTTTCGGGGACGCCCGCGTCCGGCACCATGGCGACATCGCGCGGATCGAGGTGCCCGTCGCCGACCTCGCCCGCTTCGCCGACGAGGGGGTCCGCGAGGCGGTCCTCGCCGACGTCCGCGAAGCCGGCTTCCCGTACGTCACGCTCGACCTCGCCGGGCTGCAGTCCGGCGCCTTCACGCTGCAGGTGCTGCGCCATGCCTGACGACGACATCGCCGACCTCGACCTGGACCGCTCCGTGCGGCGTGGCGGCTTCCCCGAGGCCGTCTACTGCGAGGGCAAGTCGCCGGGCCAGTGCTGGGCGATAGCCCAGCGCGTGGGTGAGCGCCCCGACGTGGTGACGATCTTCACCCGGGCCGATGACGAGCGCGCCACCGCGATCCTGGACGCGCTGCCGGACGCCTTCCACGACCCGGTCGCACGCTTGCTGGTGTGGCCGCCGCGGATGCCCGAGCCGACCGGGGAACTCGTCGTGGTCGCCTGCGCGGGGACGTCCGACCTGCCGGTCGCGCGGGAGGCGCTGCTCACCGCGCGCCACCTCGGCCGCCGCGCCGAACTCGTCGTCGACGTCGGGATCGCGGGCGTCCACCGCACCCTGGGCAAGGTCGACCTGTTCCGGCAGGCCGGCGCGATCGTCGTCGTGGCCGGCATGGACGGCGCGCTCCCCGGCCTCATCGCGGGACTGGTGTCCTGCCCGGTCGTGGCCGTTCCCACCTCGGTCGGGTACGGGGCGGCGTTCGGTGGCCTCGCCCCGCTGCTCACGATGCTCAACGCCTGCGCCCCCGGGGTGGGTGTGGTCAACATCGACAACGGCTACGGTGGGGGACATCTCGCCGCCCAGATCGCGGCGCCCCGAGCCTGACCCGACCCCGGGAGGACCCATGCGCAGCGCCGTCCGCCTCGCAGCAACGGGCCTCGTCGCTGTGCTCACGCTGTCCGGGTGTGCCCTGGTCCCGCCGGACGGCGGCGACACGAGTCCCGTCCCGAGCCCGACGGTGGTCACGACCGACCCGCCTCCCGTCCCCCTGGAGCCCGTCCTCGTCTACCACCCGCGGGAGTCCAGCAACGGGCTGAGGCTGGGGCGGGAGCGACGGCTGGTGCCGAAGGCCGACCCTGTGCGCGGCGCCCTCGAGCTGATGATCCAGGGCGCCCTGGACCCGGACTACCGCAGCGGCTGGTCCGAGGACACCCGCGTGCTCTCGGTCACCACGTCCGGCCACGTCACGACCGTGGACCTGTCGGCCGAGGCACTCCGCAGCAGCAAGTTCGGCTCGGAACGGGCGCTGGCTGCCGTCGACCAGCTCGTCTGGACGGTCACCGAACAGGTTGGGGAGGACACGCTGGTCTCGCTCACGATCGAGGGGGAGCCGCCGGGAGACCTGTGGGGCGTGACCCGCTGGGACACGCCGCGGGGACGCGAGGACCCCTTGGGGGTCCGCGTCCACGTGTCGATCGACTCCCCGACGGAGGGCGACAAGCTCCGTTCGCCCGTGACGATCCAAGGGGACGCCGCGTTCGCCGACGGCACGGTCGTGTGGGTCGTCCGGGACGCCGCGGGTGCGACCATCGCCGAGGGCCGGGTGACGCCCGAGGGGACCACCCCGTTCGCGCCCTACTCGTTCCAGGTGGACCTGCTGCCGGGCACCTACAAGGTCGCGGTCACCGGCGAGGCCCTCGGCGACGGTGAGGGCTATCGCCCCGACACCGACACCCGGACGTTCGTCGTCGAGCCCTGACCTCAGCGCGCCACGTGGTCGATGGTGCGCAGGCTGCGCTCCAGGTGCCAGGTGACGAACGCGGCGATCAGGCCGGACGCCTGGCGTTGCGTCTGGTCGTCGGCGTCCCGGGTGCCGGGCCAGTCACCGGAGATGAGCGCAGACAGCAGGCGGAGCGTCTCGGGACGCACCTGGGGGGTCGCGGGCGGGCGGCAACGGGGGCACACCAAGCCGCCGGCCGAGGGGGAGAAGGCCACGTGCGGTCCCGGGGTGCCACAGGTGGCGCAGCTGTCGAGGCTGGGGGCGAACCCGGCCGTGGCCACCGCGCGCAGCAGGTAGGAGTCCATGATGAGCGTCGAGGGACGCGGTCCGTCGGACGTCCCGGCGCACAGGGCGTGGAGCGCTCCGGCCAGCAACTGGTACTGCGGCAGGGACGGTTCGTTCTCGATGCTGACCAGCCGGTCGGCGGTCTCCAACATGACCTGACCCACTGTGTAGCGCGGGTAGTCGGTGCACAGCGGCTCAGACCACGCGTGCAGCGTCACCGCCTCGGTGATCACGTCCAGCGTCCGCCCAGTGGCGAACTGGAGGTCGACGTGGCTGAACGGCTCCAGCCGTGCGCCGAACTTGCTCGACGTGCGCCGGACGCCGCGGGCCACCGCCCGGACCTTGCCGTGCCGGCGGGAGAGCACCGTGATGATGCGGTCGGCCTCGCCCAGCTTGTGGGTGCGGAGGACGACCCCCTCGTCACGGTAGGTGGGCACGGCGGTCTCAAGCCTCCACGGCCGCGCAGTCGGCACACAGCCCGTGCAGTTCGATGGAGTGGTCCACGTCCGTGAAGCCGTGCTGTCTGGCCAGCTTGCTGATGAAGTCCTCCACCCCGGGGAACTCGACCTCGACCGTCCGGCCGCATGACCGGCAGATCAGGTGGTGGTGGTGGTCGTGGGTGGCCTGGCCGCACGCGCGATAGGACGCCTGCCCGTCCGGGAGGCGCACGACATCGACCTCGCCCGCGTCGGCCATGCCCTGCAGCGTGCGGTACACGGTCGCCAACCCGACGGAGTCCCCGCGGTGGCGCAGCAACTCGTGGATGTCCTGAGCCGTCCGAAACTCCTCCAGTTCGCCCAGGACCTCGGCGATCTGGGTGCGCTGCCGGGTCCGGCGCTGGGGTGTCGTGGTCATCCTCGTGGTTCCTCCTCGTCCGGTCCAGCCTACCCGTGGGTCACTACGATGAGTCGCATGCTCGCGTTCAGCCGGTTCCGGGTCCCGCAGGAGTCCGAGGCCTCCTTCGTGGAGCGGGCCGAGGCCGCCACCGCCTTCTTCCGCCTGCGGCCCGGCAACCGGTCCGCCGACCTGGTCCGCAACCTCGACGAACCCGACCTGTGGGCCATCCAGACCACGTGGGAGAACGTCGGCTCCTATCGGCGGGCGTACAACGGCTACGAGGCGAAGATGGTCCTGGTCACGTTGATGAGCGAGGCCATCGACGAGCCGTCCGCCTACGACGCGCCCGCCGAGGTCGGGGACAACGTCCCGCGCACACGCTGAGGGGAGACTGTCCTCCGGCCGCGCGCTGACGTAGCGTGGCGCCGGTGGAGTCCACAGTGAGAAGGTTCATCGTCGCGCTGATGCTGGTGGCCCTCGTCCTGACGGGGTGCTCGGAGATCCCGCGCGACCCCGACGGGACCCTCGAACGGGTCCGCACGGACGGCGTCCTGAGGGTGGGGGCGTCGCCCAGCGAGGGACGGGTCGTCGTCGCCGGGGACCGCGTGAGCGGGCCCGAGGCTGACCTCGCCACCTCCTTCGCCGAAAGCCTCGGTGCCCGCGTCGCGTGGTACCCGGGCGGCGAGGAGGAGCTCGTGAAGGCGATGGAGGAGGGCGAACTCGACCTCATCGTGGGTGGGTTGTCCGACAAGAGCCCGTGGTCCACCAAGGTCGCCCTCACGCGGCCCTACGCCACCCGCGAGGAGCGAGGCGAGAAGGTCAGGCAGGTGATGGCCGTACCCCTGGGGGAGAACGCCATGCTCGCCGCTCTCGAGGCGCACGTGGACGGACGCGCATGAGCGCCCCCACCACGTTCGGCATGACCGAACTGCCGTCCGAGCAGCAGGACGCCCTCCGTCGGGCCCGTCGCCTGGAATGGGTCAGCATCGTCTACCTGGCGACCTGCGTCGTGCTCGTCTTCGCCGTCATGGGGTCGAGCCAGGCCATGAAGGTCGCGTGGGTGGAGGACCTGCTGTCCCTCATCCCGCCCATCGTGTTCCTGGTGTCGTTGACCCAGATCAGCCGCTCCCCGTCGCCGGACCACCCCTACGGCCACCACCGCGCCATCGGCTCGGCCCACCTGGCCTCGGCCGTGTCGCTGCTGGCGATGGGGGCGTTCATGGCGGTGGACTCCGCCTGGGGCCTGCTGAGGGCGGAACACCCGCCGATCGGCACCTACCACCTGTTCGGCCAGACGATCTGGGCCGGCTGGCTGATGATCGCCGCCATGGTCTACACCGGCGTCGGACCGGTCATCCTGGGACACCTCAAGAAGCCGCTGGCGGAGACGCTGCACGACAAGGTGCTGTTCGCCGACTCCGACATGAACTCCGCGGACTGGCGGACCGCGGGCGCCGCCATCGTCGGCATCCTCGGCATCGGCATCGGGTGGTGGTGGGCGGACGCCGTGGCCGCTCTCCTCATCGCCACCAGCATCATCAAGGACGGGGTGAAGAACGTCCGCAACGCCCTGCGCGACCTCATGGACGGCGAAGCCCGGACCTACGACGACAAGGAGGAGCACCCCGTGGTCGGCGGTGCGCTCGAGGCCGCGAGGGCGACGTCCTGGGTGGTGGACGCCGCCTGCCGGGTCCGCGACCAGGGGCACGTGTTCCACGCCGAGGTCTTCGTCGTACCGTCCGAGCCCGTGTCGCTGGACGCGCTGGAGGACCTTCGTGCCCGGATCCGTGAACTGGACTGGAAGCTGGACGACGTGGTCGTCGTGCCCGTCGCCACCATCCCGGAGCACGTGCGCCGCCACCCCGCGCACGCCGACGACTAGCCCGGACGCGCGCGTGCCGGGCCCCGAGGGACCCGGCACGCGTTGGTGGTTGGGATCAGCCGTTGACGACCTTGCCGAGGATGGGGTCGTCCTTGTAGGTGGCGACCGCGTTCTCCTTCGTGACGATCACGGGCTCGAGCAGGTACGACGGCACGACCTTAACGCCGTTGTTGTACTGCTTCTCGTCGTTGACGTCGGCCTTCTTGCCCTGCTGGAGCTGTCCGACCATCTTGATCGTCTGTTCCACCAGCTTGCGGGTGTCCTTGTAGATGGTCGAGTACTGGCCACCGCTCATGATCAGCTTGATCGACTCGACCTCGGAGTCCTGACCGGTGACGACCGGCTGCGGCTTGCCCGCGGCCTTGACGGCCGTCAGCGCCGCGCGGGCCAGGGTGTCGTTCGGGGACAGGATGCCGTGCAGTTCCGTGCTGCCCGAGTAGTTGGCCGACAGGATGGTGTCCATGCGCTTCTGCGCGTTCTCGGCCTTCCACCCCTGGGTGACGGCCTGCTCGAACGTGGTCTGCCCGGAGACGACCTTGAGGGTGCCGTCATCGATCTTCGGCTTCAGCACGTCCATCGCGCCGTTGAAGAAGACCTTGGCGTTGGAGTCGTCGGGCGACCCGGCGAGCAGCTCGATGTTCCACGGGCCGGAACCCTTCTCGGCCGCGAGGCCCTTCAGCAGCGCCTGGCCCTGCAGCTGGCCGACCTTGAAGTTGTCGAACGCGACGTAGTAGTCGACGCTCGGGGTGTTGGTCAGGAGGCGGTCGTAGGCGATGACCGTCGCCCCGGAGTCCTTGGCGGCCTTGGCCTGGTTGCCCAGCTGCGACCCGTCGACGGCGCCGATGACGACCACCTTGGCACCCTTGGTCACCATCGCCTGGATCTGGTTCTGCTGCTCGGAGGGGCCATTGTTGGCGAACTGCACGTCGGCCTTGAAACCGGCATCCTTGAGGCCATCGTTGAACAACTGCTCGGCGAGCACCCAGTTCTCGGACGTCTTCTGCGGGAGGGAGACGCCGATCAGGGCGTCCTTGGCGAAGCCGGCGCCGCCCTGGGGTGCGGCACTGGCCGTGCCGGCGCCCCCGGCCGTGGTGCCCCCGGCCGGCTCTGCGGTGCGACCGGAGCCACAGCCGGTCAGCGCGAGAGCGCCGGCGGCCGTGACAGCCATCGCTACCTTGGCGAACTTCATCATCGAAATCCTCACTTTCGTTCCCGCCTCGGGGCGGTTGTTTCCACCTGCGGCCGGCGGCCGGGGTTGGTTCATGGATGTCTGGGGAAGCACGGGGTTCTAGGCGGACGGGGAGACGGAGGCCTGCTCGTCGACCGACCCCTGGGTGTCGGGCTGAACGGGTCCCTGCGTCGGACCCTCGGAGGGTGCCGCCTTCTTGGGCATGAGGTAACCGAGGATCGACGGGCGACCCTGGGCCTTGTTGAGCACGTCGACGGCCACCGCGAGGAGCAGGACCATGCCCTTGATCATCTGGGTGGCGTCGGCGCCGATGCCCATGAGCTGCAGGCCGTTGTTGAGGACGGCCATGACCAGGCCCCCGATCATCGACCCGACGACGGTCCCGACACCGCCGGAGACCGCCGCACCGCCGATGAAGACGGCGGCGATGGCGTCCAGCTCCCAGCCCACACCGTCGAACGGGCCGGACGCCGTGGAGCGGCCGACGAACATCATGCCGGCCAAGGCGGACAGCACGGACATGTTCGCCATGACCAGGAAGTACACCCGGCGGCTCTTCACGCCGGAGAGTTCGGCCGCGTGGCGGTTGCCGCCGATGGCGTAGACGTGGCGTCCGATGATGGTGCGCTGGCTCAGGAACGAGTACAGGATGACCAGGGCGACCAGGATCAGGCCGGCCACGGGGAAGCTGGTGCCCGGGCGTCCGGTCGCGTACAGCCAGGTGATGTAGCCGAGCACGAGGGCCAGGCCGACGATGCGCGTCACGGTGACCCACATCGGTGGGGCATCCGCCTTGATGCGGACCAGGTCAGCGCGCTGCCGCAGGCTCCCGTAGGCGAGCGCGGCGATGGCGAGGATGCCCAGCAGCACGGTGAGGTTGTTGAACGGCGTGCCCGGGCCGACCTCGGGCAGGTATCCGCCGCCGATGAACTGGAACTCCTCCGGCACCGGCACCGTGTTCGACTTGCCGATGTACTGGTTGAGGCCGCGGAACAGCATCATGCCGGCGAGCGTGACGATGAAGCCCGGGATGCCGACGTAGGCCATCCAGAAGCCGTTCCACGCACCGATCACGGCCCCGAGCACCAAGCCGAGCACGATCGCGGCCCACCACGGCACCCCGAAGTCGCGCATGGCGATGGCCACCACGATGCCGACCACGGCGGCCACGGACCCGACCGACAGGTCGATGTGGCCGGCGATGATCACCAGCACCATGCCGATGGCCATGATCAGGATGTAGCTGTTGCCGTTCAGCAGGTTCATCATGTTCGTCGGTGTCAGCACGAGGCCGCCCGTGAATATCTGGAAGAAGCCGATCATCAACACGAGCGTGATGAGCATGCCGAACTGGCGCAGGTCGCCGCCGAACAACTTCTTGAGTGCGTCCATCAGTTGCTTCCTTTACGAGGCCAGGGGCCGATTCTTGGGTGCCACACGGGTGGTCATGTCGCGCATGAGGCTCTCCTGCGTGGCCGTCCGCGCGTCCTGCACGCCGGTGACCGCGCCCTCACAGATCGTGTAGATCCGGTCGCAGATGCCGAGGAGTTCCGGCAGTTCCGAGGAGATGACGACCACCGCGCGCCCGGCGTCGGCCAAGCGGTTGATGATCTGGTAGATCTCGTACTTCGCGCCCACGTCGATGCCCCGGGTGGGCTCGTCGAGGATCAGCACGTCGGGGTCGGGGAAGAGCCACTTCCCGAGCACGACCTTTTGCTGGTTGCCCCCCGACAGGGTGTTGACGCCCGCGTTGACCGACGGGGTCTTGATGCGGAGGTCGCGGCGATAGCGCTCCGCGGCGTCCACCTCGGCGTTGGGGTCGTACACGCCCAGCTTGGAGATCTTGCCGAGCTTGGCCGAGGTGATGGTGGTCTTGATGTCGTCGAGCAGGTTGAGCCCCAGCGCCTTGCGGTCCTCGGTGACGTAGGCGATGCCGGCGTCGATGGCGTCGGCGACGTTCTTGGGGGCGATCTCCTTGCCCCTCAGGAACATGTGTCCGCCGAGCCAGATGCCGTACGAGCGCCCGAACAGCGAGCGCGCGAGCTCGGTGCGGCCGGCGCCCATCAGGCCGGCGAACCCGACGATCTCGCCGGCGTGGACCTCGAACGTCGACCCCTTGCAGACCAGGCGTTCGGTCACGACCGGGTGCTGGACCGTCCAGTCGCGCACCTCGAACAGCACCTCGCCGATCTTCGGGGTGTGGTCCGGGTAACGGTGGTCGAGGGGACGGCCGACCATGCCGCGGATGATGCGGTCCTCGTCGACGTGCTCGTCCTTCGCGATGTCGAAGGTCTCGACGCTGCGGCCGTCGCGGATGATGGTGATGCTGTCGGCGATGGCGGCGATCTCGTTCAGCTTGTGAGAGATCATGATCGAGGTGATGCCCCGGTCCCGCAGTTCCTCGATGAGGCCGAGCAGATGCGCGGAGTCGTTCTCGTTGAGGGCGGCGGTGGGCTCGTCCAGGATGAGCAGCTTGACGTCCTTGGCGGCCGCCTTGGCGATCTCCACCAGTTGCTGCTTGCCGACGCCGATGTTGCGGATCAACTCGTCCGGGTCGGCCTTCAGGCCGACGTGGTCCATCAGCTCGCGGGCCCGCTGGCGCGCGGCCGTCCAGTCGATGGCGCCGCGCTTGGTCTGCTCGTTGCCGAGGAACAGGTTCTCGGTGATCGACAGCGTCGGGATGAGGGCGAGCTCCTGGTGGATGATGACGATGCCCTTGCGCTCGGAGTCGCTGATGCTGCGGAACTGGCACAGCTCGCCCTCGTAGTAGATGTCGCCCTCATAGGTGCCGTGGGGGTAGAGGCCCGACAGGACCTTCATCAGGGTCGACTTGCCGGCGCCGTTCTCGCCGCAGATGGCATGGATCTCACCGCGACGCACCTTCAGGGTCACTCCGTCCAGCGCCTTCACGCCGGGGAAGCTCTTGCTGATGTCGCGCATCTCGAGCACGTACTGGTCGTCACTCATCCTCGTCCTGGTCTCCTTCGACCGACACCGGAACCCGCCACTGTGGTGGGTCCGGCATACCGCCGCCCACCATCATCGTTGAGTTCATTACTTGGCGGCAACACGCAACCGGGTCGCTGTGTCCACATCGTTATGAAGTTGGCCCTTGGCCGCGTCCAGGGCCACGACGAGAGCCCCCGGTCTGTGCGTTGCCGGACCCAGGGCGGCCGGGACGATGCGCAGCTGGTTCACGGCGTCGGCCACCCCGTGGCGCTGGACCGAGTCGCGAAGCGGCTCCAGCAGGAGGTCACCGGCCGTCGACAGCTCTCCTCCGACCACGATCACCTCGGGGTTCAAGATGCTGCAGAGGTTGGCCACAGCGATCCCGACGGCGGCCCCGGCGTCCGCCAGCACCCGGACGCAGGCCGGGCTCCCGGCCCGCGCCCCCTCGATGAGCTTCGCGACGGTGTCGACCTCGGGGTTGGCCGGCTGGACGGCCTCGATGAGGTGACTGCTGCCCGCGATGGTCTCGAGGCAGCCCCGGTTGCCGCACCGACAGAAGTCACCCCGCTCGTCCACCATGGTGTGCCCGATCTCCCCGGCCACTCCCGTGGCGCCCCGGTAGAGCTCGCCGTTGATGACGATGCCGGCGCCGACGCCTCCCCCGAGCTTCAGGTAGACCAAGCTCGTCGCCCCTTGTCCTGCACCGTATCGGGCCTCTGCGAGCGCGCCTGCGTTGGCATCGTTGATCACGTGCACCTCGAAGCCGAACACGTCGCGCGCGGCCGCAGCGAGGTCACGGTCGGCCCAGCCGGGCAGGATCGCCCGCGAACCGAGCAGGCGGCCCTCCAGGTCGAGGGGCGCCGGCACGGAGAGCCCCGCGGCCACGACGGATTCGATCGTCCGGCCCAGTTCGGTGAGAATCTCGTCGAGCATGGCCCGCGCGCACGCCAGGACCGACTCGGAGGTGTGGGGAGGGTCCAGGGGTGCGTAGCGCGAGGCGAACACGTCGAGGCTCAGGTCGGCGACGGCGACCGTGATGTGCCGGTGCCCGACGTCCAGGCCCACCACGACGCGTCCGTCATCGACCAGCGTCACCAGGCGGCCACGGCGTCCACCGTGCTCGTCCTCCACGCGCACCAGGCCCGACTCGCTGAGCTCGCGCACGATGCCCGAGACGGTCGACGGGGCGAGGTTCGTCTGGCGGGCCACCTGCGCCTGCGTCATCGGCCCGGAGTCGAGCAGCGCTTGGATGATGCGGGTCGTGTTGGCCTGGCGCAGTGAGGATTGCGAGCCCGGTCCGGGCTCCTCCGGTGTGGAATTCGTCGTCGACAGCACCCTCATGGCGTCATCAAAGCACTTTTGTGTTCGAGAGGTGAACATTTCGTCACTGGTGTCAGCACCCCGGTGCCTGCGGCCGTGGCCCCGTGAGGGGTCGCCGGTGCGAGCACTCTCTCCGGGTGTCGCCAGGGGCGGATAGGGTGACCCGGCAGTGGGGATGCCGGCCGGGCACCCCCCGCCGACAAGGAGGCACCAGGTCGCATGGCCAGCAAGCTCGACAATGTCATCAGCCTCACGAAGCGTCGCGGCTTCGTGTACCCGTGTGGCGAGATCTACGGCGGTACGCGGGCGGCGTGGGACTACGGCCCCTACGGCGTGGAGCTCAAGGAGAACATCAAGCGCCAGTGGTGGAAGGCCGTCGTCCAGGGTCGGCCCGACGTCGTGGGGATCGACTCGTCGATCATCCTGCCCAAGCAGGTCTGGATCGCCTCGGGGCACGTGGGCGTGTTCTCCGACCCGCTCACCGAGTGCCTCAGCTGCCACAAGAGGTTCCGAGCCGACCAGCTCGAAGAGGCGTTCGAGTTCAAGAAGGGCCGCAAGCCGTCCGGCCTGGAGGAGATCAACTGCCCTGAGTGCGGCAACCTCGGACAGTTCACCGAGCCCCGCGACTTCAACATGATGCTGGAGACCCACCTCGGCGTCATCAAGGACGACTCCGGGCTGCACTATCTGCGCCCCGAGACGGCGCAGGGCATCTTCATCAACTTCAGCAACGTGCAGCAGACCTCGCGCATGAAGGTGCCCTTCGGCATCGGCCAGGTCGGCAAGAGCTTCCGCAACGAGATCACCCCCGGCAACTTCATCTTCCGCACCCGCGAGTTCGAGCAGATGGAGATGGAGTTCTTCGTCGAGCCGGGCACGGACGAGGAGTGGCACCAGCACTGGATCAAGGAGCGCTTCGACTGGTACGTGGGTCTGGGCATCGACCCGGAGCACCTGCGCCTCTACGAGCACCCCCAGGAGAAGCTGTCCCACTACTCCAAGGGCACAACCGACATCGAGTACGACTTCGGATTCACCGGAGGTGACGGCTGGGGCGAGCTCGAGGGCATCGCGAATCGGACCAACTTCGACCTCGGCACCCACACCGAGCACTCGGGGCAGGACCTGTCCTACTTCGACCAGGCCAAGAACGAGCGGTACCTGCCCTACGTCATCGAGCCAGCGGCCGGCCTGACCCGCTCCCTCATGGCGTTCCTCGTCGAGGCCTACACCGAGGAGGAGGTGCCCAACGCCAAGGGCGGCACCGACACCCGCACCGTGCTCAGGCTCGACCCGCGCCTGTCGCCCGTCAAGGTCGCCGTCCTGCCGCTGTCGCGCAACGAGAGCCTCTCGCCGAAGGCGAAGGAACTGGCCAGCGAACTGCGCCAATACTGGAACGTCGAGTTCGACGACGCCCAGGCGATCGGACGCCGCTACCGTCGTCAGGACGAGATCGGCACCCCGTACTGCGTGACCATCGACTTCGACACCCTCGAGGACAACGCGGTCACCATTCGCGAGCGCGACTCGATGTCCCAGGAGCGCATCCCGCTCGACCAGGTCGTCAGCTACCTCGCGGCACGCCTGGTCGGCTGCTGACCGAACGACGCGAGAACGCCCCCGAGTCCGACTCGGGGGCGTTCTTCGTGTTGCGCCGCCAAGGGTCCTCCGTCAGTGGGTTCCCCCCGACCACTCCCAGCTCTCGCCGTCCGATGCGCGCACGGACACCCGTGCCGCCGGCGCCAGTTCGAGGCGGACCTCGACGCGATCGCTGCCGCTGGAGCAGCTGTACTCGATCCACTCGTTCGCCCTGGCCGTGACCGTGACCCGCGCACGGGCCAACCACGCGTGGCGTCGCCGGAACCCGATCAGGTCCGTGTACACCTGCTGCAGCCAGGCGCCGGCCGGGAGCAGGTCCGCCGGGGAGGCCGGCAGGGGAGGGCGGACCGCGTCGTCCGCGTGGCTCCCGGTGCCGCGGACACCCGTGAAGCCCTGCTCGTCGCCGTAGTACACGCTGGGCATCCCGGGCGTGGTGAACAGCACGGACGCCGCCAGCGCGGCTCCGGTGGGGCCGACCAGCGATGCGATCCGGTCGACGTCGTGGTTGCCGATGAAGGTGTTGAGCACGTGATTGGCCGAGAAGGCGTCGTGGCGCTCAAGTGCGTGGGCCAATTCCCAGAAGTTGGCGTCCTTGATGGAGCTCCAGGTGGCCTTCCACAGCTCGTAGGCCGTGACGGAGTCGAACGCGCCGGCGTCCGCGATGGCGGCGTAGTCGCCGTGGATGACCTCGCCGAGGAACAGGGCGTCCGGGAACTCGAGGCGTACACGTCCGATCACCTTGCGCCAGAATTCCGGGGGGACCGCATAGGCGACGTCGAGGCGCCAGCCGTTGATGCCGCGACGGAGCCAGTGGAGCATGATGCCGGTGATCCAGTCGGCGACGTCCTCGCGGGTGTGGTCGAGCTCGACCAGGTTGTCGTGGCCCTCCCAGGTGTACAGGTGGCCGTTCGAACGCCGCAGCATGGGGGAGTCCTCACCCACGAGGCCGTGCTGGGTGCTGACGTGGTTGAACACGCCGTCCAACATCAGCGACAGCCCCCGCTCGCGGCAGGCGGCGACGAGTCGGTCGAAGTCGGCGTCGTCACCCAGGCGGGGGTCGATGGCGAAGTGGTCGAGGGTGTCGTAGCCGTGGGAGACGGACGAGAAGATCGGCCCCAGCAGCAGTCCGGAGCAGCCGAGCGTCACGGCGTGGTCCAGCCAGGGCTCGAGGGCGGGGAGTCGATGGGTGAGCCCGTCGTTCCGCTCGTGCACCGGTGCGCCGAGCGCTCCCAGCGGGTAGAGGTGGTACCAGATCGCGTGGTCGACGAGGCTCATGTCGCTCCTTGTTGATTGAGGATCAATAACGTTGCTGACGGTAACTCAATGAAGGCTAGGATGCAATGCCATGGCAACCGACCGAATTCGCAGACGACGCCTTGGCCCGGAGGAGCGTCGGGCCGCCATCCTCGCTACGGCCCGTGAGGCGTTCGCGTCGGCATCCTACGCAGAGGTGGCCGTGCCGGAGGTGGCACGGGCGTCCGGCGGTTCGGCGGCCCTCGTGTTCCACTACTTCGGCTCGAAGGAGGGCCTGTACGCCGCCGTCCTGGAGGACGACCTCACGGCGCTGGCGTCCCGGCAGGCCGAGGCGGACGCCTCGTTGCCCCCCAACACCTCCGCGCGTGACCGTGTGCGGACGTGGGCGTTCGCCCGCCTCGACCACCTCGCGGCCGGCCCGACTGCCACCCTCCCCAGCGAGGAACCGGCCGCGGCCGCGGAGGTGCGCGAGCGGGCGCGCGAGAACGACCGCGCGTTCCTCGCGTCGGTGCTCCAACCGACGGAGGCTGCCCGGGACCGCTTCGCCCTGTCCGGGTTCCTGGGCTTCCTCGAGGCGACCGGCCAGGCGTGGGCGTCGGCCGGTTCCCCGGACGACGATCGCCACCCGTTGGTCGAGGCTGCGCTCGGGGCGCTGGAGGGGGCATTCGGCGACTGGCGTCGGTGATCCCCGTTCTGCATTTTGTGTCGGCGAAGCTGGCATCATCACAGCAATCTGCCGACACAAAATGCAGCACGGTAGAATCGCCCCTCGTGCCGACGACCACCTACGCGCCCTTGACGTTGACCGCTCCCTCCGGGGGGACGGTCGAGGTCGCGACCCCGGTCGTCCTGGCACCCATGGCGGGCATCACGAACCCGGCGTACCGCCAGTTGTGCCTCGAGCAGGGTGCGGGCCTCTACGTGTGCGAGATGATCACCAGCCGCGGCATCGTCGAGAAGAACCCCAAGACGTTCGACATGCTGAAGTTCGCCCCGGGGGAGACCATCCGTTCGGTCCAGCTCTACGGCGTGGACGCCGACGTCATGGCGCGGGCCGCCCACATCCTGTGTGAGGACCTGGGCGTCCACCACATCGACATCAACATGGGCTGCCCGGTGCCGAAGGTCACCCGACGGGGCGGGGGCGGCGCCCTCCCGTGGAAGACCGACCGGCTCGCCGAGATCCTCACCAAGACGGTGCGCGCGGCTGACGCCCACGGCGTCCCGGTGACGGTGAAGACCCGTATGGGCATCGATGAGGACCACCTCACCTACCTCGACGCTGGGCGCATCGCGCAGGACGCCGGGGTCGCGGCCATCGCGCTGCACGCACGGACGGTGGCCCAGTCCTACTCCGGGAACGCGCGGTGGGACGCCATCTCCACGCTCGTGGACGCGGTCGACATCCCGGTGCTCGGCAACGGCGACATCTGGGAGGGTGAGGACGCCCTGCGCATGGTCGACGAGACGGGCGCCGCCGGCGTGGTCGTGGGGCGCGGCTGCCTGGGGCGTCCGTGGCTGTTCCGCGACCTGGCGGACGCCTTCGCCGGCCGTCCGGTGCAGCCCTACCCGAAGCTCGGGGAGGTCACCGCGATGCTGCGGCGCCACGCCGTGCTGCTCGCCGGAATCCATGGTGAGCGCTGGGGCCTGACCGACCTACGCAAGCACATGGCGTGGTACTTCAAGGGGTTCCCGCTCGGGGGTGACCTGCGCCGGTCGTTCGCCATGGTGTCGAGCTTGGCCGAACTGGACGACCTGATCGCCCAACTCGACCCCGACGCGACCTACCCCGAGCACGAACGGGGCACCCCACGTGGTCGGCAGGGGACGCCCCGAGAGCGCGTCACCGTGCCGTACGGGTGGCTCGACAACCGGACGCTCGGCGACGAAGACCTCTCCGCCGCCGAGTCCGACGTCTCGGGAGGGTGAGTCAGCCGGCGATGGCCTGCATCGCCGGCCACATGCCCAGCACGATGGCGATCATGCCGATGACGGGGGCGGCCACACCCAGGATGATGCCCCACATGCCGTAGGTGCGGCCCTGCCTGCGGGCGGTCGCGACGATGCTGATGACCCAGCCGACGATGCCGGCCAAGGTGGCGAACGTACCGATCGTCATCAACCCCTGCACGCTCTGGGCAAAGGCGATCACGACCGGGTCGTTGGGATCCATGGTCTGGGGGGACGCCGGGTCGATGCCGTAGTCGACCACGAACTGTCCCGACTGCTGGCCGAAGAGGTAGGAGACGATCGCGAGCACCACGGTGCAGACCGCGACGATGCCGAGGCCGACCATGCCGAGGGTGTTGCTCCGGGGCTGTTCCTGGGGCCACGCCTCCTGGTGGCCGCCCTGGGGGTAGGGAGCGTATTGCTGGTACTGGCCACCGTACGGGGCGGGCTGCTGGCCGTAGGGCTGCTGTCCGTAGGGCTGTTGTCCGTAAGGCTGTTGTCCGTACGTCGGCTGTCCGTAGGCCTGTTGCCCGGATGGGGGCTGCCCGTAGGCCTGGTTGCCGTACCCCTGCCCATACTGGGGCTGTCCGTACTGGGACTCCCCGTGCTGGGGCTGGCCGTTCTGAGGGGCATAGCCGTCCTGGGGATTGGCCTCGGTTTCGTGGCGCGGAGCCTGATTGTCCTCGGCATCGCGCGGACCGTTGGCGGCGCGCGGAGTGTCGGGCTGGGGTGTCTGGTCGCTCATGGCCATCCTCATGGTCTCGGTTGGTTCCATTCTAGGAAGAGAGCGAAGATGGGGGCATGACGGACGCGCTGAACCCCCGCACGCTCGCCTGGGCCCGCACCATGGCGGGTCACGCGCAGGGGGACGTCGTTGGCGCCCATGCCGATTCGCGTGCCCGGCTGTCCTTGCCGAGCGCCTTGGGGCGCGAGGCCCGCGAGGAGCGCGAGCGCCTCCTGCTGCGCCCGGGGGCCACGTTCAGTTCCGGTGCCGGCAACCGACTGCGTGAGGAGGAGCCCGACGTCGAGCGCACCTGCTTCGAGCGGGACCGTGACCGCATCGTGCACTCGACCGCCTTCCGGCGGTTGGCGGGCAAGACCCAGGTGGTCGTCTACCCGACGGACCACCAGCGCACGCGCCTCACCCATGCCCTCGAGGTCGCCCAGGTCGCGACGTCGTTGGCTCGTGGCCTCGGGGTCAATGTGGCGCTGGCGGACGCCATGGCCCTCGGCCACGACTGCGGCCACGGCCCCGGCGGGCACGCCTCGGAGGACGCCTTCGACCCCTTCATCCCCGGGGGCTACGACCACGGACCCTGGGGTGCGGACGTCGTGCTGCTGCCCCTGAACCTGTGCGTCGAGACCCTGGACGGCATCCGGAACCACTCGTGGTCACGTCCGGCCCCCCTGACGATCGAGGGCGAACTCGTCAGCTGGGCCGACCGGATCGCCTACTGCGCGCACGACCTGGAGGACGCGGTGCACGCCGGCATCGTCTCGCTGGACGACGTGCCCGAGGAGGTCGCGGCGGTTGCCGGTCGGACGCGTCGGGAACAGTTGGCGGTGTTCATCCGGTCGATCATCGCGACCGTGGCCGAGACCGGCGTCGTGGGGATGGACGCCGAGGTGGCCGGAGCGCTGGCGTCCCTGCGCGCGTTCAACTACGAGCGGATCTACACGCGCCCAGACTCCATCGCCCAGTCGAATGCGGTGATCGAGGTGCTGCGCGGACTGGTGGAGTACTACTGCGAACAGCCGTGGGCGATGCCGTCCGACTACCACGGAGCAGCGGAGGTCGACCCCGTGACGACCGCGGTCACCTATGTGGGAGGCATGACCGACCGGTTCGCGTTCGACATGGCTGAGGAGTTCCTCGGGTGGGACCCGGACCGACTGCCGCAGGGCATCGGACGGGGCGCCTGACCTCAGCGTCCGTCCGGAGCCCACACCGCCGGGTCCACGGGCGTGTCCGCCAGGGGAGGCGCGGGGGGTGCTGCGGCGGGGGTCGACGCGCCTGGTGCGGGGGGCGAGTCGTCGGCGGGCAGGAGCGGCGCCGCGATGAAGTCCGCCCAGCGGGGGCGACGACGGACGCGCGGCGGGCCGGTCGGGTCGTCACGCCCGACCAGGCCCAGCGCGAGTCCACGAACCAGACCGACGAAGGCCGCCCCCACCGTGAGTCCCAGCGCTGCGGGCCCGACCCAGGAGAAGTCCGCTCCCATGCGCGCCGTGACCGCGATGCCCTTGTCCTGCAGCGTGCCCATGTCGTGCCAGCGCACCCGGTCTGCGCCGACCTCGCCGGTCGAACTGGCGAGCACCATGCCCCCGGGGAAAACCGTGGTGACGTCCAGCGTCACGGAGTCGAGTTCGTCCCCGCGCAGGAATTCGGCGGGGACCGCGAGGAACAGGTGGTCGTTCGACCGGGCGATGACCCCCAGGTCCATCCCGTCCTCCCGCGGCAGGGACCCCGTGAGGCGACAGGAGCTGTGTCCGTCAGCTCCTGAGTGCTCGCTGATGGAGATCGAGGGTGGCAATCCCCCGGCCTCGCAGGGGGAGCGCTCGCCGGGGGACGGGCGGTGGCTGACCCGGAGGTCCAGCTGGGTCTCGTCCGGGCCGAAGACGATCTCGCCGGTCAGGGAACAGCCGGTGAGGCCCAGCGTCGCCGCGGCGATGCCGGCGCCGAACGCCATGCGAACACCCCGACGCTCACCCACCGGGGGCCCAGACACTCGAGTCCTGCGTGGGGGGTGCGTCCGCCACGGCGAGCGGGGGCGCCTCCTGTGGCGAGACGGGCGCGTCGAGCGCGACGGGCGCGAGGGGCGCGTCGGCCGGAGACGAAGTCACCACGCCGTCGTCGCCCCCCAACCACCCGTACCACCACAACAGGCCGAGGGCGCACGCGATGCCCCAGGCCAGCCCGGCGACGAACGGGATGAGCCAGCCCGGCAGGCCCGGTCGCGTCCACGACGTCACGGCGAGGTCGTCACTCCGGGCCGCATCGGGGTCGTTGAGATGCACCGTCGAGCCCACGACCTCGGCCCCGCGGGAGGCGGCGACGACCTCGCCGGGGAAGTGGAGGGTCACGTCGAAATCGGTCACGCGCTCCTCCTCGGTGATGAACCACGCGCGGTTGCCGCGGAGGAAGAGATGGTCGTCGGTCACGACCACGACGCCCCACTGGTCCAGGGGGAACAGGTTGATGGGCGTCCGCCCGGTGAGGCGGCACGCGCGGAACCCGGGCGCTGCCTGGAGGGGCTCGCTGGTCAGGGTCGACTGCGTCACGGGCGGGTCGCAGGGTCCCATGGTGGCCAATGTCGATCGCAACTCGTAGGCCACCACCAGGTCCACCCGGGCGCTGGCGTCCGGTTCGAACCACACGTCACCGCGCAACGAGCAGCCCGCCAGCGGCAGCAGCAGCGCCAGCGCGGCCAGGCGTCCGATGCCACGGGGGCCCATGGGCGGGACCCTATGTCAGGTGCCGTCCTCGACGCTAGGTCCGTCAGGGATGCAGCTGGTCCCGCAGGTCGGCCGGCACGATCCGTCCGCGGCGGATGAGCTCGGCCATGGCGGCCACGGTGCAGGCCTGCCCGGCCATGATGGAAACGAGCACCAGCACCTGGGCAGCACCCGCCTGGACCGGCGAGCCGCCCCCCAGCAGGACGCCGATGAACGCGCCCGGCAGGGTGACCAGGCCGACGGTGCGGGTCTGGTCGAGGTTGGGGATCAGGGCCTCCGGGACGACCCGGTCGATCAACAGCCCGATCGCCGCGCGGCGTGGCAGCCCGATGGCGAGGGCCGCCTCGTACTGGCCCTGCGTCTGCGACAGCTCGCCGAAGATGCGGCGTCCGGACAGCGTGTGGGCACTCATCATGTTGCCGGTCACGATGCCGCCGAGCGCGATGAGCGTGATGCCGTTGAACGGGGACGCGCCGCTGAGGAACACGATGAGCATCACCGGGACCAGGCCGGCGAGCAGGGTGAGGGCGCTCCACGGCCAGCAGGCCCGGACGCCCGAGCGCCCGGTCGTCGTCCACAGGGCCACGGCGAACATCAGGCCCAAGAAGGCCAACGCCCCCCACAGGGTCTGCACCGCGGCCGCGATCACCAGAGACACCGCCGCCAGCTGCAGGACCGCGCGCACGGCGGCCACGACCTGCTCGCGGGCCAGACCCGTCCGACCGATGATCGAGGCCACCACCGCCAGCGCCACGAGCAACACCAGCCCCACGACGAGTTCCCAGCCCACATTCACGGTCACGGCCCAACCCTAGCGTGGGGCCGGGACGCCGGCGTCCGCCGACTACACTGCGCCCATGGCCGGCTTGATCCACTCCGAGGACCTGGAGACGGTCCGCGAGCGGTCCCGGATCGACGACGTCGTCACCGCACACGTGCAGTTGAAGCCGGCCGGTGGGGGAGCGCTCGTCGGCCTGTGCCCCTTCCACGACGAGAAGACGCCGAGCTTCCGCGTCACGCCCAGCAAGGGCTTCTACTACTGCTTCGGGTGTGGCGAGGGTGGCGACGTCATCTCCTTCGTCCAGAAGATCAACAACATGGGCTTCAGCGAGGCCGTGGAGTTCCTGGCCGACCGCGTCGGCGTCCAGCTGCGGTACACCGACGGTGACGGCGGTCCACGCCACGAACCGGGCCTGCGGATGCGCATCCTGGAGGCCAACCAACTGGCGGCCGAGTTCTTCGCCCAGCAGCTCTCCAGCCCGGACGCGCTGGCCGGACGGGTCTTCCTCGACGGGCGTGGGTTCTCCCGCGAGCACGCCGAACATTTCGGCATCGGTTTCGCCCCGCGCGGCGGACGGGACCTCCTGAACTTCCTGCTGGGCAAGAAGTTCAGCAAGGACGACCTCGTGAAGGCCGGGCTCGTCCGCGAAGCCGGGTGGGACTTCTTCCAGGGGCGCCTGGTCTGGCCGATCCGGGACGCGGGCCGTTCCACCCTCGGCTTCGGCGCGCGCCGCTTGTTCGACGACGACCGCATGCCGGCGAAGTACCTCAACACGCCCGAGACGCTCGTCTACAAGAAGTCCCACGTCCTCTACGGGCTCGACCTGGCCCGCACCCACATCGGCAAGAAGAACCAGGCGGTCGTCGTCGAGGGGTACACCGACGTCATGGCCTGCCACATCGCCGGGGTCGACACCGCGGTGGCGTCCTGTGGCACCGCCTTCGGCGCCGACCACTCACGCATGCTGGCCCGCCTCATGACGTCGGACGCGCTGGCCGGCGAGGTCGTCTTCACCTTCGACGGTGACGCGGCCGGGCAGGCGGCCGCCCTGAAGGTGTTCAACTCGGACGCCGCCTTCACCTCCCAGACCTACGTCGCCATCGAACCCACGGGCCTGGACCCTTGCGACCTGCGCATCCAGGGCGGCGACGCCGCGGTTCGCGAGCTGGTCGCCCGCCGCGTCCCGCTGTACCGGTACGTGATGCGGAACACGCTCGAGAAGTTCGACCTCGACCGGGCGGACGGGCGCATCGCGGCGGTCCGCGCGGCGGCCCCTCTGGTGGCCTCGGTCCGTGACCGGTCGCTCATCTCGGAGTACCTGCGCGAACTCGCCGGCATGGTCGGGATGGACACCGACACCGTTCGGGCGGAGGTGCAGCGGGCGAACCAGCGGCAGGTGCCGCAGGAGGCCGCCGCACCAGCTGCGATGCCGACCACCCTGGCGCGTGACACCGGCCAGACCGCGATGATGGTGCTGCCGGACCCCGCCGATCGCCGCATCGCCACCGAGCGAGGCGTCCTGAAGGTGATGGTGCAGCACCCGCACCTGTTCCCGCTGGATTGGGGCGGCGTCACACCCGAGGACTTCCTGCACCCGAGCTACCGTCGTGTCTTCGAGGTGCTGTCGGCCACCGACCGGCACGCGGGCGGGTTCGCCCAGGCCGTGGTCGACGGGGTGGACGACCCGGTCGGCAAGCAGTTGGTCGTCGCACTCTCCGTCGAGCCGCTCCTGGCCGAGCCGAACGGGGCGTACGCCCGGGAGTACGCGGCACGGCTCCGCCTGGCACGGGTCGTCCGCGACATCAACGACCTCAAGTCGAGGCTGCAGCGCACCAATCCGGTCGACGAGCAGGCGATGTACAACCGGATGTTCGCCCAGTTGCTGGAGCTGGAGACCCACCGCCGAACGCTGGAGCAGCACGCCATCGGCAGCTGACGCAAGGCGCCGGCGGCGATCGGTGTTGTCCGAATGTTGCCTGTGGGCAACCGGCTCACCGGTTCTCGACGGGTGAGTCCCGGGCGAGGCTCAATCCATGGACATCCAACCCACCCCCAGGCCCCGCCTCTCCCGCACCGACGAGATCTCCCTCCTGCGTCGCATCGACGCAGGCACCACCGCGAACGCCGTCCTCTCGGGGGTGCTCGCCGCACCCGACGGGGCCACGGCCGACGCACTTCGCCGCGTCGCCGAGGACGGGCGGGGTGCGAGAGCCGACCTCGTGGAGGCCAACATCGGGCTCGTCTGGTACGTCGTCCGGCCGATCGCTGAGCGGACCGGGCAGTCCCGGGACGACCTGTTCCAGGAGGGCTGGATCGGGCTGATGGAGGCCGTGGATCGCTTCGTCCCCGAGCTCGGCGGCTTCGCCACCTGCGCGCTCCCGGTGATCCGGATGCGCGTCGGCGATGCCGCCACGACCAACCAGGGTGCCCTCGGTCTGCCGGCCCGCCGGGCGCGGCAGTGGCGGCGGACGCGCTCCGCCGTGAGCGCGCTCACCGGATCATTGGCCCGGACGCCGCTCATCGAGGAGGTCGCGGCGGCGACGGGGGAGACCCCGCGCGTCGTCCGGTCGTTGTTGTCGTTCACGCCGGTGGTCCCGCTCGACCGGGACGACCCGCGCTGGCTCCAACTGCACGCCGCGCCGCCGGCCGAGAGTGACGTCGACGGCGACGAGGTTCGTGAGCTGCTGGGACGCCTCGACCCCCTGGACCGGGCGGTCGTCGTCCAGTTGTACGGCTTGGACGGCCCGGCGCGCAGCCATGCCGAGTTGGCCGAGGCGATCGGGCGCAGCGAGTCCACGGTCCGCCGGCGCGAGCGCAAGGCCCTGGCCCTCATGCGGGCGGGAGACGCCACGCGGCTGGCCGCGTGAGCTTGGCACAATGGGCGGTGTGAGCATCTTCTCCCGCAACGCCCTGCCCGCCGACGCCCAAGCACTGCTGGACGAGGCCGTCGGACGCCGTCCCCACCTGCTGGCGTGGGGCCGGACGGATGACGGCTACCTCGTCGCCCTGCACGACCGGCTCGTGCGCATCGCGTCCGGGCAGGTCAGCGAGGTGGGGTGGCACGACATCCTGCGTGGGGGCTGGGACGACGAGCACAAGACCATGCGGTGGACGGTCATGTCCACGGGCCAGCAGGCGACCGTGCCGCTCCCCGAACCTCGGCAGTTCCCCGAGGTTTTCAAGGAGCGGGTCGAAGCGACGTTCCTGTTCCAGACGTCCCTCTACCCGGCTCCCGGCAAGATCGTCACGATCAGCGCTCGGCGCAACCTCATGGACGCCGCCGCTCCCGTGCTCTGGACCGCGCACCCCGCCCGCGGCACGGTGATGGACGCCGAGACGCTGGCCTTCACCGAGGCCGAGCTCGGGCGCCTCCGTGCCGAATATGCGTTCTGAGCAAGTATTTGCTAGAGTCTCTTCTCGCGCGCAGCGATCCCCTGTAGCTCAATTGGCAGAGCATCTGACTGTTAATCAGAGGGTTACTGGTTCGAGTCCAGTCGGGGGAGCCATCGAGAAACAGCCGTTCTGACAAGGTGAAGCACCGAGTCGGGGCGGCTTTTTCTTTGCCGTGTGCCCCAAGAGCTTGAGCTCGGCGCCCTCCACAACGAGACCATGACAGGCCGACCCCGCCCCCGCCCAAAGTCGGCGGTCCAGTCCCGTCGCCGAGGGTGGAAGCCCTCGACGAGGTCGATGGCGGCGCGGCCGGCGGGTGGCCGGAGTAGCATGCGAGGCGGAACCAACCGCGGGAGGCGCCATCATGAAGCGAGTGCTGGTTGACGTTCTGATCGGGGTGGCCCTGGCGCTCGTCGGGCAGTTCGTCCAGCTGGCAGCCGGCGAGGCTGGCCGTGCTCTGGGGCTCCCATTCCCCTACGAGATCGCGCCCGGGGACGGTAGCGTTCCGCCGGAACTGTTGACCCAGATCAGCCTCATGTTCGCGCTGGCTGCGGTGGGCATGCTGGTGCTCACGTTCCTGGTGGGATGGCTCGTCAAGGTCCGCGGGGCAGGGGAGGGCGCCCAGCGTGGGCTGATCTGGGTTGCGGTCGTGGCACTGACTCAGTACCTGCTGGGCTTGGGCGAGGGCGTCGTCCCCGTTTTCGGCCTCGTCGGTGTCTATGTGTACTTGGCGGCCATCCTTCTCGGCCCGGCGATGGCTGGGTGGGTGAGCCATCTTCGCCCTCGCGCCGAGCAGCGTCTCCCGTAGCACGCTGAACAGCCGAGGTCGTTGGCACGAGGCCCCATGCCGCGGGTGGCACGGATCAAAGCGCCTCGCCGTCGGCCAACTGACGCATACCGGATCTGCCGATGGTCGTGACATCACTCAACTGCCCATGTGCGACTGTTGGTGATCACGATTGTCGGGTGCGCTGGCTATGGTCAAACTGCGAAGGAAGAACAGAAGGGATGTGAAAAGTGGCGACGTTGAGCCCGTGGAGCTTGGCCACCTACGAATCGATCGCCGAGGTACTGGGCGACACAGACACTGGACTCACCGGCAAGGAGATCGGGGTTTTGCTGACGAACCTGGGCATCAACGACCCCCAGCCCACAGCTTCCAAGCGAGATCGGCTGACCGCAGCGTTCGTCGACCGGCACAACACAGACAAGGGCGACCCCAAACGCATCATCACCTTCATCGTGCGAGCCATGGAGCCGATCAAGTACCGCGATCGACCCGAACTGTTAACCCTGCGGCAGGACCGGCTCAATGAGCGACTGGCGTTCGTGGGCTTGCGGGTACTCGATGACGGGCGGGTCGCCCGAGGTGCGCAGTCGCGCACCTTGGACGAAGCCACCCGCATCGCCACCTCCATCCGCGACGAGCTGCGTCGTCGCAAATCACATCCCGAGGTGCTCCGGTACTGCTCGATCGAGGTGCTGAAGAAGGCGCACTTCCACGCCTGTTTGGAGGCAACTAAGAGCATCCTCGACCGGTTGCGTCACCTGACCGGCCAGGCCGGCGACGGCTCAGCCCTCGTGGACGAGGCACTCGCTCTCGGAAAGACCGGGATCCCCAGGCTCGCGATCAACTCATTGACCACGCAGACCGAGAAAGACGAACAGTCCGGGTTGGCCAACCTGGTGAAGGGCATGGTCGGGCTGTACAGGAACCCGACGGCCCATGATCCCCGGCTGAAGCGCTCAATCACCGACGACGAACTGCTGGAAGTGCTCAACCTCGTCTCAATGGTCCACCGCCGGCTCGATGAGGTTCGGCGGACCGAGAGGACCTGACTGTGGGTCATCCCACAGCCCAGGGGGTTCGTACGAATTCCTCCCCACAACCCGGTCGTTCCAGCGGCGGTGGGGAGTCGCGGGGAGGTGCGGGCAGTGCCCTAGGAACGTGGCCCGAGAGTAAGAAGACTCGAACTCAAGGTCAGTCGTCGTTGCCGGCGTTCACCGAGTTAAGCTCGGCGTCTAGCTCCATGAGTTCGATGGCGACCACCGTATCCATCGGCATGAACAATCGGTCGGCTCCGGCCGCTTCGGCGAGGTACTTCCGCCCGAGGGCGGATACCTGGACACGATCAGCACCATCGCGTACGAGGTAGCACAAGGATGCATCGAACGTGCCGTACCGGATGCGGCTGGGGGCGAGCCGATCGTGGCCTGCGTCACGCAGGGCGGGATCATTCGCGAGTGCGGCGACAATCTCGAGCGCTCCCGTGCAAGCCCACGGGAGCATCGTGTCGAGATGTCCAGGACGCAGGCTCTCCCACACCTCGGGATACCGATCGGTGATGTCTTTTTCGTCGTCGCCTGCAATCCATGCCGTAAGGGCGTTGCTCAGCGATTCCTCGTCCAAGTCACGTAGATCCTTCAGCTCCTCAAGGCACGCGATGCAGGACCGGATCATGCGGAGAAGGAGTGCGTCGTTCAGTTCGGAATCTGGGGGTGTCGCGCGGAGGACGTTGGTAACCTCGTCGACGTAGGCCGCGAGAGCGTCTCGGAGTTGTAGGCATCCGCGTAGTTTGAGTCCCGACCGGTAAATGGCCGCCCGCATCGTGCCGTCGGGCACGACAGCGCTGAGACTGGCCGCGTAGGCCGCCCCGTTGGACAAGGCGGGGCTCACGTTGGGAGCTGGCGCGGTTGTCGCCCACCAGAAGGTTCGTTCGAGCGCTTGTTCGAGCGAACGCCGAAGGTCCCCGTCCACGGCGGCTGACTCGGCCAGCGCTTCGATCGTCAGTGCGTCGATCACGTCGCGGTCTTGGGCTTCCATCTGTTCGGGGGTGCGGCGTTGAAGCTCGCGCAGTGCCCGTGTCAGAGCAGTGTGGGTCGGGGGAAGGGCTTGCCGCATAGCTCGACGCCACTTGCGTGCCTGAGCGAAGTCGCTGGTCATCACGACGAGGCGTCCGCTCGTGAACTTCCCTGCTCGTCCGGCGCGGCCTTCGAGATTGCGGAGTCGTGCGATGTCGGGAGCACGCTGGCTGTTGTGAGGGGGATAAGCGGCGATGACTGTGCGTGCAGGGAAATCGACGCCTTCAAGCAGCGTTGGCGTGCAGACGATGCAACGCAGAAGGCCCCCATCCTTCCGGGCCGCGGTTTCGATGGCACGACGAACCTCGGGGTGAACCTCACCGTGATGCAGGCCTACGCCTTGGCGCAGGGCTGCTGCCTCTGCGGGATGGGCTTGTTGCAGCTGCGACGCGATTGAGAGCAGAGCGGGCGGCGGTGTCGGGTCGTCTGGCAGTTCGCTGGTTATCGCTTCCAGCAGGTTGGGTGCATATCTCTTGATCTCCGTGAAAGCGACCACGAGGCCGTCCGGGGCGTATGCCTTGACGAGTGCGGCCGCCTCGAACGGTCTGTCTCGGACACAACCGTCGGTCTTCGTCTTCGCGCTCGACTTGAGTGGGAACAGGGGCAACGCGTCGGCGCCTTCGGACCACAGGTAGGCCTGAGTAGTGCCCGTCGGCTTGGCACCCTCTGGACCGCGGGTGTAGACGTGTCGCTCGAGCCACGCCGGACGCCAATCCGATTCCAAGGCGTCGCCGTTGATCCAGTTGGCGATCGCATGGACGTTCGAGAACTGGCTCGCGAGGAGGACGACCCGAATCTCTCGTCGCAGCGCCTTCGCGATCAAACGCTCCAACGTGGCTCCGCGGCCGCCGTTATCGATGTGCTGAGCCTCATCAACGATCAGCAGTTTGATGTCATCGAGGATGCCGGGTTCATCCCCGGTGACGGCGCGACGCCAATCAAGATCAAGTCGTTCCGGTGTAGTGACGGCGACCCCCGGGCCTTCGAAAACGCCTCCTTGCGATGGTGTTTCCAAGTCGTAGTCCAGCCCGCCTTGGGACGACCTGACGTCGATCGCCTCGGGCAATCCGTTACGCATGTCTTGGGCCAACTGTCGGACGAGGGCGCGCGTCGGGGCTAAGACAGCGACAACGCAGTCGGGGTGGTGGTCGAAGGCATCGGCCGCCACGAGTTGCATCAAGGTAGTCTTGCCGGCGCTGGTGGGCATCTTGATGGCCAGCGACCGCTGCGCCCGATCCAGCAGACCGCCCCTGACCGCCGCTGCTTGCGAGGGCCAGAACGCGTGTCGGCCGAAACGGCGCATCTGGGCAACGACGTGCAGGACGGCGTCACCCGACGATCCCTGTGCCGTCACCATGGTCAGCGGATGACGGTCGAGCCTGTGTATCAGGGCGGCGGCCACGTGGCGAGCTGCATCGGCGGTGGCGTTATCCAGCGGGGCGGCTGAGATCGCGGTAAGCAGCGTGTCGGCGGGTTCTCGCAGATCCAGGACGCATGCGGCATGCTCGGCAAACTCCACGAGTGGCCGGCCGCTCAGGGAGCTCTGTGCCTTCTTGAGTGCCCCCGTCAACAGTTCCGCAAGCCCTCGAACGTCCGGGACCGATGACCCGGCTGCCGCTCGCGCGCGAGCCAGCGCAATGCCGTCTTCATCAGCGAGGTACCAGAGGCTGGCTTCGATGACGCTCTTGAACGGGGTATCACCAGCGTACGCGGCCGCCACATCAGGGCTGAGAAGCCCGGCGACTCCTGGCTTCGCAGGGTCAAGCAGGATGGACGCGCCTCTTGTCAGGTCCGCATAGGTCAAACGTGAGGCTGCTTCGAACAGAGCGTTGATGGTGTCTAGGAGGTCCGGGACAACGACGACATGAAGCTGACAAACAGGTGGGCTGTCGGACCAACGCTCCTTTATCTTCATGAGGGTCAGGCGATCTTGTGGCACGACCACGACAGCGTGCCGCAAATGGGGCGGCAACGCCGCGTCGGGGTCGGTCAACCGGCCCAGGTGTTGAGCGGCGGTGAAAGCGAATTCACGTCGGTAGTCCGGATGAGCTCGCATCATCTGAACACCAGCGGCCCAGCCCTCGATGCAATACTCCTCGGAGACGCCGCCGAAGCTATCTGCAACCGGATCCAGAACTTGGGACGGGCTGCTGGACGTCCTCGCCTTCGCTTCGACAATGACGGGTTCGACGCTCTCCCCCTGGTCGATGGTCAGACACAAGGTATCCGGCCCTTGGACAGTGGCGTTCGAGACCGGCTTGGCGAGCTGAAGCTTCGTAAAGGGGACCGCGCGGCCCATCCGCGTGCTGTAGAGGCCCTGAGCAATGAGCTCTCCGAAGTCCCCCGTGCGCACGGATGCGCTCTGCGGAACCTTGTCGGAAAGCCGCGCTTGCGGGTAAGCGAGCATCATGTCAGCGGTCACATATGCCCTTCCCACCGTCCGCGCCAGCTCAGGGAGATCCATGCGGGCCGGGTCGAAGACCCACCGGTACACGCTGAGTTCTCCATCGCAGGTCGTCTCGGGCCCCGACACCAAGCGCAGTCTGGCCCCGAACTCGGTGCTCACTGGACCGAGCCGGCCGATTGGGGGCTCCTAGCGGCGGACACTGCCCTATAGGGGGTGGTGCGGTCGATGCCGAGGGTCGCTGCCACTCCTGTCCGCGCATGGTCCAAGTTGCGACTAGCGAACCATGCTGCCGCAATCTGGCCCCGCGTCCGCCGGACCTGTGGTTGGCTGGGGCGACGATCTAGCCCGCGGATCCTCCCTGTTTGCTCGGCGATGGCAAGGCCCTCGACTGCGCAGTCGCCCTGGGACCAGCCATGTGACAGTGCCTGGCTCGCGCGAAGTAGGGCAAGGTCGTTCAGTGTCGACACCGCCGCCAAGAAGGCCTCGAGAACTGAGAGCGACGCCGCACGCCGTTGAGGCAGCGAAACGTTGTACGGGCGCGACATGAGACTCCTTCTCGGGGGTTGTGCCCAGTTTGCCTCAAAGCGCGACGCGTGCAAGCTGGGCGTCGGGAGGCGCGGCCCTTTCCATACGCTCGGTCATGCCGCCCCTCGCGAGGTCGTCGGGCAGGGTCGGCTCGGCTATCGACCTCTCCGGATCCGCGTGAGGCATCGGACTGCCAAGCCGACGACTAGCCAACCGGCGCGCGCGTGATGAGGAAGGGCGGATAGTGTCGCCCGCCGAGTGGGAGTCATGGTCGAACATGCAGAGAAAGACGACCCTCGCCACGGCTGTCGGCCCGACTAACGCGATTGGCAACACCCGCCGCAGGAGCACCCGCGGGTCACTAAGCCGGCCAACGTGTCCAGCACGGCGATGACAGTGCTCGTGTTCACCCTGGCCAAATCATTCCGACACCGCTCCGCTCCCCAAACGTGCCCTTGGCAGCGACGACCGAGCATCGCTCCGTGTGCGTCAGGCGCGCACCTGCGTGACTCCGGCGCGAGCCACGCGGAACCCCTCCTCAGTCGTCACGTGAACGCAGGTCACGCCGTTCTCAGCACTGACGCAGTAGACCCGAGGGGCAGCCAAAGTCCAGCCATAAGGCAACGTCACCATGCCGTTCACGAGGCCGAAATTGTGGCCGTCCGCCCATCGGGTTTCTGGCCTGTTTGGCGGTGCCCCAATTGCCCCCACATCCCCGCAGTGGAAGTTGACGCCCGTCGGGGACACCTCGACGGAACCGACGGGGCCACTGTCGGGCGCGCACACCTCCGTCGCGGGCGGAATGCTGGAACGGTCCATCCCGTCCGGGAAGGTGCACCAAGCCCGGTTACGCGTCATTCCGCAAAAGATCCGTCCAGACGGGCTAACGAACTCGGAGTACTCCTCCAGGGTCTCGATGGATGTGTCGATGGGGGCTGGCACGGGCGTGTGAGTCCTCGCGCTGGTTTGCGAAGGGGCGGCAGGGGACGAAGGAGACTCCGAAGGGGATGAGGTCACGCTGCTCACAACCGTGGGCGTGATCGTCATCGCGGGCTGTGATGCAGCAGTTCGTGTGGGTACCTCGATGTTCAACGTGCAGCCGGTGACTAACGCCGCGACGGAGCCAACTACCAGCACCCACACGATGGGATATCGCCGCACTAGAATCATCCCCTCCACGAACGGTACCGCCATAAGCGCATCCAACTCATCCGTCCCGAAAGTCGGGCACCACTTAAAGGGCTCTTCATACCTGCGGTGGGTCCAGGGTGAGTCCGCCGCCGACGAGGAGCATGCGTAGCCGGTAGTTCTCTCGGTTCCGGAACCCTCGGGCGATGCGGCGGTGGAGCTCGATGAGCCCGTTGATTGCTTATGCCGACGTCTGGGTTATGCCGACCTTCGTGGCGTGTGGCCTTGTGAATCCCGGTTTGTCCGGGGCGGTTGTCGGCATAATCCTGTAGGTCCAACCTTCTCCTGATGGGAGGAGGACGGGTC